>CAJTKB010000004.1 GCA_910576925.1 uncultured Bacilli bacterium
TACTGCAACTATATAGTCTTTTTAGGGTTGCATTTACTTTTGCAGTTCAGTATATAGAAAAAATGCATAATTTTTATAATAAATGCATTGACTTTATATTTATTTATGATATAATTTTTTATGTGATGCGGATGTAGTTTAATGGTAGAACCTTAGCCTTCCAAGCTAACTACGGGAGTTCGATTCTCCTCATCCGCTCCATTGAGAGAATTACTCACACCTCGTGTGAGTTTTATATTACAAAAATATCCTATAACACTCGTTGTTATGGGATTTTTTCATGTTTGAAAGGAGGGTTCACAAATGAAAATAACCATAGAGCCTTTAGAATTTCCTTTATGTGTTAAAGAAAAACTATTAAAGATACCTAAAATATCAAAACTACATATAGAATTTGTAAATGGAAAGAATATTCATTTTGATAAAACGAACCTTTCAATCAATGAACCTCATAAGATAATTATTAGTAATGATTCATCTTGTATAATTCTACTATCTTACCCTAATGATAATAACTTCTATTAAAAAGATAGTTTAGAAATAATTACTCTTGAATCTATAAAATTTTTGATTTTAAAAATGCTCTAAAAAATAAATTTTTTGAAATTTTATTTTCTCCTTTATTTATAAGGGTTTGATAGCAAAAAATAATTTTTGGCTTCCGTTTACTTTCCGGTTAAAATGTGATATTATGGTAATATACAGAAAGTTTTAGGCAATCGTATATTTTATGTATTTTTGTAGTTCTTAACGCAAGGAAATTTGAAATGCGCCCCATAGAGTAGACATTAATAAAAAACACTAGTTGCTAGAAAATATGATAGAATACACTTCCGAAAGGAGGTGTTTTTATATGGCTTCAAAAGGTCAAAAATTCAATAAATATCTTGATGATTTGAAGGAAGAAATATTAAACAAATATAATTCTGGTATTCCTGGACCACAATTAGCTAAAGAATATGATATATCGAGATTTACCATAGCCAGCTGGGTACGTAAACAAAATCATCCAGAGTTATTTATTAATAAAAATAATAAACGTGGTCGTCCTAAAGAATCGGAATTAACAAAAGAAGATTACAAAGAAAGATATGAAATACTAAAAAAATACCAGGCCTTCCTCAAGGTACAACGAGAGAAAAAGTAACTTTTATTAATCTCTACAGAGACAATTATAAGTTATACAACATATGTGCCGTATTAGAGATAAGTCCTAAAACTTATTACAAATATAGAAATAAGGAAGATTCTGATTATGATGATTATTTAGTAATTAAAGAGATATTTGATGACTCCAAAGGTACATATGGTTATCGTAGAATTGTGGAAGGCCTAAAAATCAAATATGGGGTTGTAATGAATGGAAAGAAGGTATTAAGAATAATGAAAAAATATAATTTAATGCCTAACTATGTCAGGAAATCAAAAAAGAAAAATAAAAATGAAAGAATTGAAGATAATGTTAAACCAAACTTATTAAATAGAAATTTTACTACTAATGCTCCTAATAAAGTATGGGATACAGATGTAACATATCTTATATTTAAAGGTGCAAGAGCTTATCTATCTACCATAATCGATTTATATGATAGAAAAGTTGTTGCTTATAAAATATCAAAGCATAATGATAATAAGTTAGTTATGGATACTTTAAATGAGGCAATATCAAAAAGAAAAGATGTATCTGGATTAATAATACATTCTGACCAAGGATTCCAGTATACATCTTATGAATACAAAGCAATTTGTGAGTCTAATGGAATTACAATTTCTATGGCTAGAAAAGGCACTCCAATAGATGATTCACCAATTGAGAGTTGGCACTCTCTCCTAAAAAAGGAAACTTTGTATAACAATAATATCACATCTTTAGAAGAATACATAATTTTAGTTGAAGAATGGATAGAATTTTACAATACAGATAGAATTAAAGGAAAGAAAGTTAATAAAAAGAAAGGATATAAGAAAAATGATAAATAAAAATGAATTAATATATAAATTAAATGCAATAATTGAATATCTAAAAAATAATGGTGGATATTAATGTGAATTATATAATAAATTATGTCCAGGTATGGGAGAACCAGATTCAAACATAGTTGAATATGCAGAAAATATTCTATATCTAATTAATTTATTAATAGATAACAAATAAAGACAAGCTTTATTTAAAACAATATTATAATTACAAATTAAAAATCAAGGGTCTAGATGAACACACTTCGTTCGCCCTTGATTTTATGTGTTTTTATTTGATATCCCCAAAACAGGGTTCACATCAATTGTTAAAAATACTTACACTATTTCAGAAAATGACAAAAATAAATTACTTGAATATATTGATAAAGTTGATAATACTAATAAAGATTTTAAAAAGACTGAAATGTTATCTCATACTTTAAATGATGTTGATACTGAATTAAAAGAAAATCAAGATGAAATAAAGGTACTAACTGAAAATAATGAGGCATTATCACTTAAAGTAATTACTCTCTCAAAAAATATTGAAAATAAAAATGAAGAGATTAAGGAACTTAAACAAGAAAATAAACATCTTGGGGAAATGATAGATTATTTCAAAAATCTATTTAACCGATTAGTCAAATTTATTAAAAATAAGATGTTTGGTAAAGAGAAAGAAAGAGAAAAATACTGGGAGTTTTCAAAAGACTTATATAATCACGGAATCTTTAGTGATGACACCATAACAAATATTAAAGATGATTATACTTGGAATAAGGAAAATGACAAACACAAAGATAAAGAGTTAGATCGAGATGATTTTGGAATATAATCTTTTTCAGTTAGTGAGAATTGCTTATTTAAGTAGTTCTTTTTTAGTGTAAGATACTATTATTTAAGGCAAAAATATGATAAAATTATATTGTCAAACAAAGCGACAAATAGTAATTTAGTAATTATTTTGTATTTTTTTCTATTGCCTTTTTACTATTTTTATATAATGCAAATGTTACAAAAAATACAAGTGCAGGTGGTACTATTAATTTTATGGGACTTTCATTTATTATAAATTTTACAGGGCTTTCATCACCCAATAAAGTACACATTACTCCTGCAATAAATACAAATGCAAAAATAATTGATAAAGTTAAAAATAGATTTTTTTTAATTGTTTCTTTCTTTAAATTAAACATATTATCTCACACTCCTAAATACTACTTAACTATAAATCTATAAATTGCATAAATTACCCATATAAGCCAAGAATATGCCCAAGCATCAAATACAAAACTTACTACTAAATATATGATTGCTACAATTATTGCAATAATCCAATTTGTTATTTTTTTCTTATCCATTTTTAATTACCTCCAAATTGTAATTTAATCTTCAATTTTAATAATAATATCGTATGCAGTAGAACATTCTTCTTTTGATAATTTTGTTTCTTTAACAAGATATTCTATTGCCTCTTCTTTATTAGAAAAATCTTTTAATATTTTCTTAACCTCTTTAAATATCTCAATAGCATTTTTTACTTCACTATTCATAATTCATCTCCTTTTCAAAT
This sequence comes from uncultured Bacilli bacterium, assembly GCA_910576925.1. Lineage (GTDB taxonomy): Bacteria > Bacillota_I > Bacilli_A > RF39 > UBA660 > UBA2730. The sequence goes on from CAJTKB010000004.1 coordinate 3,533, forward strand.
AGTAATTTGTAAAGGAGATGATGATATGGATAAGTATTTAGAAATCAAAAAGATTTTTGAGTCAAAAGAAGATAAAGAAAATGCTATTGCTATGTCAAAGTATATGAGAAATATGTTTGATTTTTATGGACTTCCTACTCCTAAAAGAAAAGAAGTATATAATAACTTTATAAAAAATGAAAAGAAATTAAAAATAATTGATTGGAATTTTTTAGATAAATGTTATGAAGATAATCATAGAGAATTTCAGTATTTAGTTTATGATTATTTACTATCAATGAAACAATATGTTTCTTATGAAGATATACCTAAAATTAAAAAATATATAGTTAATAAATCTTGGTGGGATACAATTGATTTTCTATGTAAAGTAATTGGTGATGTTGAATTAAGAGATTTAAGAGTAAAAGATTTAATGCTAGAATGGTCTAATGATGATAATATCTGGATTAAAAGAACAGCAATTGAGCATCAATTAAATCTAAAAGATAAAACTGATTCTAAATTATTAGAAAAAATCGTTGTTAATTGTTTTGGAACAAATGAATTTTTCATAAATAAAGCAATTGGTTGGGCTTTAAGAGAATATTCAAAGACAAATCCAACTTGGGTTAAAAATTTTGTTGATAAATATAAAAATCAAATGAATGATTTAAGTATTAAAGAAGCAAGTAAATATATTTAATAAATTACAATTTGAAAGTGAGGTTAAAGTATGAAAAAAATTTGGAATAGTTGGTTAAGAAATGCAACATTTATATATTGCGTTATATATACAATAGTAACTTTAGTAAATAGTATTGGTTATTTAATTACAGGAGTATATTCAGATCCAAGTGGTAATTGGCACGAAATTGATAGAGCATTAGTTGTTCTTATAGGTATTATTGCTTATGAAATGGCTACAAAATTACCTATAAAAAATACAGTAATTAAAATGATTACGACATATATTCCTACAATGTTATTAACTTTCTTTTATGTATGGACAACCAGTTTTAGAGAGCCACTTGCTAAATCTGCATATCAAGATATTTTTATAAATTATACAGGATTATTTTTAATAATATCAATCGTAGTAATTATTTCAGAAAAGAAAAAGCATAAAAATAAACAGTAATCACTAAATTATAATTTATCGAGTAGCTCACTATAAAAAGTGGTCTTTTTCTGATATAATAAATTTAATAGACAAATAGTAATTTATAGTGTGGGCTAACTTATATTATCATTTTAATCCTTAAAAAGATATTTATAAAAATGGTAATGTCAAAGACTTTTGACAGACAAAAATATATCTTTTGTATAAAATGTAGTTGGAGGTGCAAAATGGATATTGGAAAAAGAATAAAAAAGTACCGAGAAATACAAAATATATCACAAGATGAATTGGCATTAAAAGTATTTGTTTCAAGGCAGACTATTTCAAATTGGGAAACTAATAAAAGTTATCCTGATATAAAAAGTTTAACTCTTTTATCTAATGTCTTTTGTATATCTCTAGATGATTTTATAAAAGAAGATATAGAGGAGATGAGAAAAATAGTTGATAAAGAAAAAATAAGAGAATTCAATATAATGAGTTATATTTTTCTGGCGGAAATGTTAATTGTGATGATTAGTGCTTATCCGTTATTTAGCATGGATGGTTATGTTGGTATCATTATATGGATATTATTCTTTGCAGTAACATTTGGTACAGCCACAATTGTTGAAAAATTTAAAAAGAATAATGATATTCAAACTTATAAAGAAATTATTGCTTTTATGGAAAATAAACCATTAACTTATGAAGAATCACAACAAGAAATAGGAAAAAGAATTTATCAAAAAATCCTGTTAGCACTTTTAGCAGGAATAATAACATTAATTATAATTTTGATTACAATGTTTATTATTAATCATATTTAAGGAGGTACAAAATGGAATTTTGGATATATATGCTTATTTTTATATTTATGGGTGGAGGTTGCTCATTTGCAGGAACTTGGTGGAGTAAAAATAAGAAAAAAGATAATAAAGATAATAAAGAAGAAAAATAAAAATTACAATTTGTCAATAAGAATGCAAAATGTTAAAAAACTATTTCATAATAATTAAAATTATGGTATAGTATTATTGGCAACGGAAGATTATATGTACTCTTTCGTTATTGAGAGTGAGTTGTAGATATGTACGACACTCGCTCCATTTGAAAACAACTTACGGACTATAAAAGGTTCGTGAGTTTATATTTTATATAAAAGACTTAAAGTTCTCTTTCTAGGAAGGAGGACTTTTTTGATGCTGGAATTTAAAACTACTCAAACATTAAAACCAAATGCCGAAATATTGGAGGCGATTAAAGACTACACTTACAAAGTTAAGAAAGGAACTATAAAACATATCTTACATACTAATTTACAAGTTATCGAGCCAACTGAATATTTAATTACATATCCTGCTACTCTAACAATACTTGAGTATCAAGTAAATGAAATCTCTAATAAGCCATTTTATATTACTGAATATAATCAAAAGTATAATCTTAAAGAAATTATCCAAATTTTAAACAAATTTAAAGTTTAGACTTAACTTTCTTCAATTTTGTGAGGAAACATATGGAGAGTGTCTGCTTTTTCTTGTTTCAGTTAGGAAACATATGAGGGGGTATATTTTTTCTTTCAAGTTAGAAAAATTATGAAGAAATGTAAAATTTGCGTAAAATTTTAACTTTTTTCACATTTAGGGGTTACATTTTGGCGTTTTAGTTAGGAAACAAGTGAGAGGACATTCTCTCAAATCTTAAAAAGAGAGGAAGATGATTTATGAGATGTGCAGTATATGTAAGAGTTAGTACAGATGACCAAAGAGATAATGGTTATTCTATTGATTCACAACTTCGTATGATTAAAGAATATTGTGAAAAGAATGATTATAGTATTGTAGATGTCTATAATGACGCAGGACATTCTGGCAAAGACTTAATGCGACCAGAAATGCAAAGATTACTTTCAGATATTAAGGCTAAAAAGATTGATAAACTAATTGCTATTAAAGTAGATAGACTGACTAGAAACAATTATGATGGCTTTTGGTTGCTTAACTATTGTGAAGAACACGATGTTAAAATAGAACTCATATTAGAGCCTTATGATGTATCTACTGCTAATGGTGAAATGATTTTTGGTATGAATTTAGTGTTTGGTCAAAGGGAAAGAAAAGAAATTGGTGCAAGAACGAAACGAGCAATGGAAGAAATGGCACTAGAGCATATCCACCCTAGTAAAGCACCTTATGGATATGTCAGAAATAAAGATACAGGTCATTTAGAAATTGAGCCAATAGAAGCACAAGTTGTAAAAGAAATCTTTAAACTATGCAAAGAGGGACATTCTACAAGAAGTATTGCTACTATTATGAAAGATAATAATGCTTATTTAAAACAAGGTAAATGGAGAGCAGATAGAGTATATAAAATACTTACTAATTCCATTTATATTGGTATATTTGAATATGGAAAATATAAAAGAAAAGCACAGGATATTTTAAGAGTAAAAGACTATTGTGAGCCTATTATTGATGAAATTACTTGGAATGCTACTAGAAATGTATTAGTAAAGAACAAACACTCTAATTATGGCGAGCATATTCATTTGTTTTCAGGATTAGTAAAATGTCCAATATGTGGTGAGATTATGGCATCATCAGAATCTTTTAAATATCCAAATGGCAAATTAAGAGTATATTATCATTTGAGATGTAAAAATCATAATTGCAATGGTTTTGGACTTCATTACAATACAGAGAAAATAGAAGTCAAATTAAAACGAGTATTAGAAGAATTAACGATATTTATGCTTACTATGGATAATGGGATTATTACTTGTAATTCTACAAAAAGTAATGATGTAAAAGAGATAGAAAAAGCCATAGAAAAATTAAAATTACAAGAGAAAAGATTAGTAGATTTATATTTAAGTTCTACTTTAGATGTTGAAACTATTAACCATAAAAACGATGTTATCAAAAAAGAAATTGATAAACTAAATAAGAAGAAAACTACTCTTGATCCAGATAATGATTTTAAAGAATATACGGTGGAACTAGTTAAAAAATTGGACTGTATAGAAGAAAATAATAAATTGGTTTTTAATATTAAAAGTATAGGCTTTATATTTCTTTATGACCTATTAACAAGAGGAGCCAAAAGAGATATGATTCATAGACTTATATCACAAATTGAAATCACTAGAGATAGTAACTACAATATTGATATTAAAAACATAAAATTTACGGATGAATTTATAACAAAAAGTAGTAAATCTTATTTAAAATATTTAAATGAAATTATGATAAACGATAATATTGGCATTAAATATCAAGAAGAAATAGATGAAGAAAAACTTAAAAAAATTGAACTAGACTATGATATTTTATCAATTAAAAAAATAAAAAATAACGAGTATTCTAATGAATTTATAGAAGATTTTATTTCAAAATCAAGAGAGCATTTATATGTAGATGGCATTATTAGTTGTCAATGTATGGAAGGTAATACTATCAAAGATGTCTTATTATTAGTACCTAAAAAAGATATTAGAGTAGCAAATTAAAGAAAGAAACGGAGAGATGAAAATGAAATTAAATTATACAAAAGTTGATGATTATTTATTACCAGATTTAACTATTAAGGAACGAAATGAAAAACAAACTAACAAATATGGAAGATTAAAACTTAACTATCTGAAAGAGTATGACAAGCCTTTTTATACTACACTTTTAATGAAAAACGAACTAACAAATTATCTGGTTTCAGTTAGTATAGAAGCAGAAAATAGATTCAATATTTTAATGGAAAGTTATAAAAAATTAGATAAAAAACTATCTGAAAAAAATAAAAATGATAACTCTCTTGAATGGGTAAAACTTATGAATAGCTACAAAAATTGTGCTGAAGAAATCATTTTAAAAGAACTTATCTATACTAAAAATGTGTGAGGACACTTTTAAATATTTGTCCTAGCCAGCACTGAAAACTTACTCCCGTAAATTTTCTATTTATGGGAAATCCCATACCCTCAAAATTAGAAAGGAAATTTTTAAAAATGAGAACAAGACATATAAAAATCAATGTTTATCTAAATGAAAACGAAAAGAAAATGCTAGAAGAAAAATCTTCTAAAATGAAATTATCTCAATCTGATTTTCTAAAAATGCTAATTCAAGATTATTCTGAAAATAAAATATTAAATAAAGATATAGAAGAGATTATAATTTCCCTATCAGATGTTTATAATAATTTATTTGAATTATTAAATAAACTTAACAGACTTTGTTACTATGATTTTGCATATTTTTTAAATGAACAAATTTTTAATATAAAAAAGCAATTAGAGAAATTTAAAATTAAAATTATAGAAAAAGCAATGCTCGAATTTTGAGTATTGCTTTTATCTTTTACGTTATTCAAAAATTATACTTTCATTTTCATCTATAAGAATAGCTTGATTATCGGTTAAAAATATATCATTATTAGTAGTAATTATCCCATTCTCTGTTCCACTCTCACAATGAACATCTAAATTATTTTCTATAAAACAAAGACCATTTTTATAACTTCCACTTGCTGCTACACTACCTGCACTAACGCCAATATAAATCCCACCATTTTCAATATATTTATCAATAATAGTCTTAAAATTCAATTCAGAAATTCTATTTGCTAAATATTCTGTACTACCACCACAAACATATATTGCATCATATTCGTTTATTTCATTTTGTGTTAATAATTTATGCATATTATAGATAGTTATGTTTTCATCCGGAATATTACAATTCGTTATATCATCTAAACACTTTGAGAGAATTCTAACTGCATCAGGATTATTTGCAGCAGTTATAACAAATAAAACCTTGACCTTTGTCACATCACAATTTAATAATTCTAAAAATTTGTTTTTTATATTCTCATTTTCAAAACCAGTACTTGTTAAAAGTATCTTTTTCATCTCATAACCTTCTTTCTATCTATTACCTCTAAGATTATGGTATCTAATCCTGAATTTTTTATTTCTTCTTCTATTTTCTTTTGCATATTTTTAGCATTTATAAAGTCAGCATTTCTAAGATTAGTTCTCTCTAGTAATAATTCATCATTTATATGTAAATAAACAATTAAATCACAATCAAGTAATACTGTCCCAAACATTGGTGTTCCTGGTCTAATTGCCAATTTTGTTCTTACAAGTTCATCCATTTTCCTTCCAATTTCTTCAGTCCAAGGAGTACTACAAACATAATCTGTTTCTTCTTTTGTTAATAATGGAAATATTTCTTCATCCATATCTAGACCAATATTTGATTCTTTTATTAATGTTGTTTTTCCTGTACAAGTAGTTCCTAATACACAAATTCTTCTATTGCTATTTTCATTAAATATTGTTAATAAATTATCGATACTTGCTTCCAACATATTTTCCTCCAATCCATTATTAATTATGGCAAATTCGCCATAATTAGATTTATTCATTTAGTTCAAAATTTTTCTTTTCTTCTTCAACAGCACTAATCAATTCTTGTTCTGTTGGCATATGCAATTTATATTCTGACGAAAATATTGTTTTATTATCTTCTGGAAGAGTATATTTTACAACTGTTTCATTTTTATTTGTTGATAATAATATTCCTACTGTTGGATTTTCATCTTCTTGTTTAATCTCTCTATCATAGTAATTCACATACATTTGCATTTGTCCAATATCTTGATGACTTACTTTTCCTATTTTTAAATCAATTATAACAAAGCATTTTAAAAGTCTGTTATAAAAAACTAAGTCAGGATAAAAATGGTCTTCTTCTAGTGTTAATCTAACTTGATTACCTACATAACTAAAGCCTTTGCCAAGTTCTAGTAAAAACTCTTTTAAATGTTCTATGATATTTTTTTCTAAATCACTTTCTAAATAATCTGTATTTTCTTTTATATCCAAAAACTCTAATACAAATGGATCTTTTACTAAATCTTTGCTTGTTTTTAATATTTGTCCTTTTTCAGATAACTCTAGTACTTTTTCTTTATCAGCAGACAAAGTTAATCTTTCATATAATAAATAATCTCTTTGTCTTTGAAGTTCTCTAACACTCCATCTAGAATTAATTGTTTCATTTATATAAAATTTTCTTTTAGGTTCTTCATCAATTTTAAGAATTTCTAGATAATGGGACCAACTTAATTGCGACGACACTGTTGTCGCAATTGGAAAATAAATATAAAATTTTCTCATTCTTTCCAAATTTCTTTTAGAAAAACCTTTGCCAAATTCCTCAGTCAATTTTTGAGAAAGTTTTTCTAAAACTGCATCACCATAACTTGCTCTTTCATCACCTTGTTGTATTTCCATTATTGCTTTTCCTATATTCCAATATAAATTAAGCATTTCGGTATTAACTGTTTGATATACATTATTTCTACTGTTTATAACTAATTCTTTTATATCATTAAATATATGGTTTATTTCATTATCATTATTTATTAATTCATTACTCATTAGCTTCCTCCTATCATATATATTAAAGACTTCCTATGCATAAATTATATAATAAATAACGAAATTTTTCCATACTCCCATTGAAATTTAATAATAATTCATATATAATATTTTTAGAAAGAGAACAAGTTCGTAACTTGTATGTAATCTACTCCATTTAAAAACAACTTACGAACTAATATGGTGCCGTGAGTTTTTATTTTACATAAATAACTATATTCTCTTTCTAGGAAGAGTGCATTTTTATGTTTAATTTTTATTTGAATATTAAAACTAAGTAATAAATTGTTAGAAATTTTTAATAATTATACTTATGTTACTAAAAAGGAAATATCAAATATTAAAAATATATATAATTATTTATCTTTCTATATTATTTTAGCTAAAAAGCTGTTAAAATTATATTGTTAAATAATCCATAAAAATTAATTTAGGAGTAATTAGAATGAAGGAAAATAACGAAATAAATATAAGAGATATAAATAAAATCTTATTTATATCATTAACAGGTAAAGAGGAAGATAAGCAAAAGGTTATTATTGAATTGGGACAGGGTTCATTTTCTATTGGTATTAAAGGAATTGATGATGGACGTGTTGATGCACTTGCAAATGCTGATGATGTTATTGATTGGAAATGTTTTGATAATTTGAATATAAAATGTTACTGCCCTTGGCCTAGATTTTTTTCTTATATTGGCAATGATCTCGGCTTTATCGAATGGTCTAAAAAAAGAAAAATTGAAGAGTTTGAATGGTATCCTCAAAAGGATATGAAAGCGGATTTTTCTGAAGCAAATATTTATAAATTGTCATTACATGATTGTAATCATAAAGTTAAAGTAATATTAGGAGAGAATATCAGTACTCTTCAATTACATGGTAATATTAATAACTTTGATATTGAAAATTGTAAAAATGATCCGATTTTATGGGTTTTTCCTATTTATGAAAAAAAGGAAATGCTTTATAGGCTCCCTACTTTCAAGAGTTTAAAGAATATTAAAGAAATTCATATACATGTTAGTGCACTTGATGATCCATTTGATTGTTCCTCTTTATTACAATTTCCAAATTTAGAAAGTTTATATTTGAGTGGTAATGTTATTAATATAAATTCTATAAAAAAGTTTAAAAAACTAGAAGAATTGGGAATATGGGACGCTCCTAATCTGAGCGGTTTTCCATCACTTGATAATTGGAATTTAAAATATTTTGTTGCAATGAATATTGATGAAAAAGTTGGAAATAATTTAAAAGCTGAAGTAAGAAAGTTAAAAAAAGAAAAAAGATTTGCTCCAGATGCTTATACTTATGTTGGCAAGTTAAGAAATGAATTATGGTTTCTAACAGAATATGGACTTCCATTTTCTAGTTGGCCAATAACAAAGGAAAAAAAGGCAACATCTGCATATAAGATATGTTTAAAAAATGTAAAATCTGCTAAAAGTGAAGATGAAGTAAAAAATGCTATTGTAGAATTTACAAACAAGATTAATAAATTAGAGGATATTGATACCATTGAACGTGACGATACCTATATTGCATTAAGTTTAATTATGAAAAATTCTAAAATATATATAACAGAAGAAAAATGGAGACTTTGGTTTGACGAAACACGTGACTTTTAATGTTAATATGTAAATTGTTTGTTTATATCTTTGTGCGAGTTTTATATTATAAAAAAATCCTATAACTCTATTGGTTATGGATTTTTTTATGTTTGAAAGTATAATTATCATATAAAAATAACCATTAGCCCTTAGAGCATATATATCTGTTAAGGATAAGATTGCTAAAATATCATATGTATAAAAATTACATATTAAATTTGTTAATACTAAAAATATTTATTTTTATAATACTATTTTATTTATTAATGAATAGTATGAAATTATTTATACTTTATTGTAAATTATTATATATATGCCTTGGGATATGTTTCCATTTCTATAAGTTTAACTATCGTAGTCTGTTATTATTTAATTATATTTGTACTATTTACTTTCGAATATATGATATGTATCTTTGGCAATCATTAATTCTTCATCTGTTGCCAAGACATAAACTGGTATTTTAGAATCATTAGTTGTTATAACTCCTTCTACACCTTTTCTAACAATAGTATTTCTATTTTTTTCCTCATCTATAATTATACCTAATGATCTTACTTTTTCTAAAACTTCCTTTCTTATTATATCATCATTTTCGCCTCCACCAGCAGTAAAACATATTGCATCTACTTTTCCATCTAATAATATAAAATAATTTGATATAAAATTTGCAATTCTTCTTGTATACATATCAATTGCCAATATAACTTTTCTATCTTTTGCAATATATGCTCTATCAATATCTCTTAAATCACTCATACCAGTAATACCAAGTAGTCCACCATTTTTATTAAGTATATTATCTATTTCACTATAACTTAAGTTAGTACTATTTAATAAATATCCTATAATACTATAGTCAATAGTTCCGCTTCTTGTCCCCATCATAAGTCCAGAATTAGGAGTAAATCCCATAGAGGTATCAATACATTTTCCATTACTTATTGCTGATATACTTGCCCCATTACCTATATGACATATTATTAAATTTGGTGTATCATTTTCTAGTATTTGTTGCATTCTTAAGGTTATAAAATTATGGCTTAATCCGTGAAACCCATATTTTCTAATATCATATTTTATGTACCATTCATAGGGAATTGGATATAAATAGTTTTTTTCTTCTATGCTTTGATGAAAAGCAGTATCAAAACATACTACTTGAAGAGCATTAGGAATTGCATTTGAAAATTCTTTAATTCCAACTAATGCTGCTGGGTTATGAAGAGGGGCAAAATCTTTAATTGACTCTATTTCATCCAATACTCTATTAGTAACCATAACACTTTTTGAGTATTTATTTCCACCATGAACAACTCTATGGCCTACGGCTTCTATTTCATCCATAGTATTTATAATATTATTAGATATTAACTTATCAATTAGTATTGTTATTGCTTCTTTATGACTTTTAATTTCTATTTTTTCTTGTTCTTTTTCTTCACCTATTTTTATACTATAACAACTACTATCTGTTGCTATAGCTTCAAAACTACCTTTCATTAATATTTTTTCATCAGGCATTTCATAAAGCCTAAATTTTAATGTTGAGCTTCCTGAATTAATTGCTAATAATTTCATATTTTTCCTCCTAATATCCATTATCTTTTAGATAACATATTAAACTTTCTTCTATTATCATTATATTATTATATATTTTTATTAAATTATCATCTTCGCTATCAGTATTTTTTTCGTTATATTCTATCATTTTATTACTAGATGGACTTTTTGAAAAATTAGAAATTGTATCTATTATAGATTTTATTTTATTTAGTTCTTCATATATTTCCTTTTTTTTATCTTCGCAAGATAGTTCATAAAAACTTGATATCAAATTTTCATATTCCATAAAACACTCCTATTTATATTCATTAAGACTTTCAATTAATTTATTTAAATACTTGAAATATTCATTTTTGCTTATTTCAAATTTATTTATTTTATCAATTTGTATATCTTTATTAAATATTTCCTTCATCAATCTATCCTTTTTTTTATCTTTACTTTTAATAGTTCCTTTTATTTCCTTAGTTTCTTCTTGAGAATAAATTCCTAATTTCTGCTCTTGCTCTTCTATTTTTTCTCTATAATCAGATTGATATATTCTTTGTATACAATAGTTTTTAATGCATATACTAAGTCCATGACTAATACCATGCTTATTTATCTCAGATGATAAATTTGTTCCTACTTTGATATAATTATCGTCATCTGTTATTTTACCATTTGGTGATTTTTTAATTGCAATCATTTTTGATTTTCTCTCTAAAGTTCCTGCTATTTCTAGAGATGAAATCAAAGCTTTTGTTATTTGAATGTTTATATCTTCGATTATTTCATTCATCTCATCAATTGTTATATTATATAAATCTTCTTTTGTACTAGCATCCTTTATTTTATTTAAAAACGCTATCACTTTCGAACAATCTATTCCTCTTTTTGTTAATTCTTCTACTATTATATCAAATCCTGCTATTTTTATCGCTTGCATTTTTAGAATAGACTCTTTTATTTGCTCTTTATAGGTATTAATAACCAAATCATTAGACATAGTATCACCTTTATTCTTTTACATTAGTATAACATAAAATACTATAAATATAATAATGTTTTATTATAATTTATTTTCAAAAATAAAAAAAGATAGGCTTATTTCAGCCTATCGAGTAAGTTACAATACTTATTTGTTATTATAACTTCCACTTACTTGGTTAAGTCCATTTTGAACTAAACGTCTAGTGATTTCACCACCAACGCTTCCGTTAGCACGACTTGTAGCATCTGGTCCTAAATTAACACCAAATTCGTTAGCTATTTCATATTTCATTTTATCGATAGCTTGTTTAGCACCAGGAACTCTCATCTTCATTGATGAATTATTTGTACTGTTGTTATTCATTGTTTTCACCTCCTACACTAATAGAATGTGAAAAATTCAAATTTTCATACTATATTTTTTTTGGTAATTTATAGCAAATTTTTAAAATCGCTATTTTTTTCATAATTTTTATCAATTTTTATTGTATAAATAGAATCTACTGCTTCTTTTATCATTTTCTGATAATCAAAATTATTTTCCATACTAGTAGCTTGTTCTAATTCTGGATTAATAACTGGATGTTTTGGAACAAAAACAGTACAACAATCTTCAAAAGGAAGAATACTTATTTCATATGTATCTATTTTTTTAGCTATATCAATTATTTCTAATTTATCAAGACAAGCTACTGGTCTTATAACAGGTATATTGGTAACATTATTTATTACATTTATACTAACTAGTGTTTGCGATGCTACTTGTCCTATACTTTCACCATTAACAATAGCATAAGCCTTGTTTTTTTTACATAATTCTTCCATTATTCGATACATCATTCTTCTCATAATTGTGATTGCATAATTATTATCACAATTTTTATATATTTCTTCTTGTATTCTAGTAAAGTTTACTATATGTAGATTAATATGATCTGTGTAGGAAACTATTTTTTTTACTAAGTCTATGACTTTATTTCTGGCATCTAAACTAGTATGTGGTATAGCTTCGAAATATACAGCATCTATTTTTATTCCTCTTTTCATAGCAAGATATCCTGCAACAGGTGAATCTATCCCACCACTTAACATTAAAAGAGCTTTTGGTTGAGTTCCTACTGGATATCCTCCTATTCCTTTATAATTATTAAGATAAATATATGTTTTGTCTTTCCTAATCTCAACTTGAACTAGCATATCTGGATTATGTACATCTACTGTTATATCATTAATATTTTTTAGAATATGTCCACCAAGCATTTTTGAAAAAGTTATACTATCATAATTAAATGTTTTATCACTTCTTTTTGTTTCTACTTTAAATGTTTTAAACTCTTTATTTTTAATAGCATTTAAGCAATTCTCATAAATACTTTCTATATTAGTATCACATATATATGCGATATGATACATATGAATACCAAAAATTTTATTAATTATTGAAACAATACGTTCTAGCTCTTTATCTTCAAAATAGATATACATTCTTGAATTATCATTCACTAGTTTAACATTATAATCTTCAAGATGATATAGAATGTTTTTCTTCAAAGTATTTACAAAGAAACTTCTATTTCCCTTTTTGGTAGTAAGTTCTCCATATTTTATTAATATAACTCTTTCCATAATTTTCTCCTATTTATCAAAAAACTGACATTTAATTATTGTCAGTTCACATTTTTATATATTTATTATATATCTTACATAATAGTTCAGTCAATGAATTTAGATTAAACATTTACCTACTATTTTAATTTTCTTATATATACTTATTAAAATTATCTCTTAAATAGATATTTGTTTTGCTTTTATCTCATTTTCTATAATCCATTTTATGTCTTCAATAGCTTTATCTATATTAAATCTTCCATTACCGACTGGATAATATACTGGAAAAAACTTATACATTTTATTGTTAATTTCTTTCTTATAGCATTTTTTTCTTGTTAGTGACACTGATATTTTCTGATTTAAAACAATGGATGATACCTGATTTCCAAATAAAATAATTATTTTTGGATTAATTAATTCTATTTCTTTTAGTAGTAAATTAAGATATTTTTTATATACTGAATCTGAAAGTTCTCTAGCATCTAATTGAGTACACTTTCCTAGATTAGTAATAAAATATTTATTGTCTTCCACATTCTTGTATACTTCCCTTGCAAATTCTTCAGTCCATTCTTTTCCTTTTATAGTTTTAATTTTTTTATAAATATCTGGATCCATTAGATTAATTTCATAGAATAAATCCCATATATTTTTTGTTCCTATCCAAGGAGATTTTGGACCTTTCCAGGTCTTTTCTGAAGCAATATTTCTAGCTGTCGGATTCATAAAAACAAAGCAAATATCTGGATTTTTAGTACAGCCTCCATTATAAATTGAATCTAATTCTTTAGCACCATATTTTACTTGTAATTTATCATATTCTTTATTTAAATCATTTACTTCCATTTAAATTATCTCCTTCTTTGAATGTTCTATACTTTTAATAAGTTTTTTTCTAATTTTCACCCTTTCTAATTATTATATCATAATAGAAAAAAATAGAGATTTAATCTCTACATATTTATTGAAAATTTTTATATTAATAATTTTCTTTCTTAATCTCAAAATAGCTTTGTGGGTGACTACATACAGGACAAACCTTTGGTGCTTCTTTTCCAATTACGATATGTCCACAGTTGCGACATTGCCATATCTTGTCTCCATCTCTTGAGAATACTAAACCATTTTCTACGTTTGCAAGAAGTTTACGATATCTTTCTTCATGTTCTTTTTCAATCTTACCAACTTCTTCAAAAAGATAAGCAATTCTATCAAATCCTTCTTCTTTAGCTGTTTTAGCAAACTCTTTATACATATCTGTCCATTCATAGTTTTCACCTTCAGCAGCGGATTTTAAGTTTTCTGCTGTTGTTCCAATTCCACCTAATTCCTTAAACCACATCTTAGCATGTTCTTTTTCATTACTAGCAGTTTCTTCAAATATTTCTGCTATTTGTTCATATCCATCTTTTCTTGCTTTTGAAGCAAAATATGTATACTTATTTCTTGCTTGACTTTCTCCAGCAAAGGCTGCCATTAAATTTTGTTCAGTTTTACTTCCTTTTAATTCCATATTATTGGTACTCCTTTTCTAAATATTTATTATATATTTCTTTAAAATTCATTTCGTAATTCATTACTTTATACTACACTTTTAAAAAAAGGTTAAACTCTATTAGTAATGATTACTATTGAATAGTATAGCAAAGCTTATTCAAGAATTCAAGTTTTGAATTTTTGTTTTTCTATTATGCCTAAAACTATATTAATTATTAATTAATCCATTTTCATCAAATAATTCCAATAATTCAGTTGCTGTTTGAATATCATCTTCATCTTCTATTATTTGATTATTTTTAACTAAGAGAATTAATGGCGTAGACCAATCCTTCTCAAAATATCTATCCGAGGTTATTAATTTTTGATAATCTTCTTCATTTAGATTACTGATATTTAAATAATTTATTTTTAAATTATATCTTCTTGCTATATTATATAAATATATTGATTGTTTATAACAAGCACTACAGTTATCTTTTCCTATATATATAATAGATACTTCGTCTTTGCTTTTTAATTCTAAAAACCTTTGGACATCTATATTTTCAAAATATTTTGTATAATCAGTATATCTATTATTATCATAGTAATAGTGATGATTATTACCATATCTATCTTCATTATAATATTTCCAGTTATTAAAATAGTCATCTTCATAATTCTTATCTAGTTCAACAGTTTCTCTATTTTCATTATCTGTTATCACTGCTATCATTTTTCCAAGTGCTATTGAAAATATAAATACGATTATAACTACAATAATAACACTTATTACTATTATTGGTGTATTATTTTGTTTTTTATCTATGTTTTTTCCACAATATTTACAAAAATTAGAATCCTTTTCAATTTCTTTTCCGCAATTTTTGCAATGCATATTAATCACTCTCCTTTTTATAGTATAACACTTTATTATAAATATTTTTATACCTAATTTTTAATTCAATTTTAAAAGTACACTTTTTTGTGTACTATTAATTTTAATTATCTGAGTTATTATTTAATAATTTTAGTAAATCTACAAATAAATTTATGAAGTCTAAATATAATTGAAAGGCGGCATATATAGGACCCGCTTCTTCATTATAGCTTGTTAAGAATTCTGCTCTTTTCATATCATATACTACATAGGCTAAAAATACTATTATTGATATAATCGTAATTATGAGATCAAACATAGGTGATTTAAAAAATATGTTTATAATAGTAGCGATAATTACTGCTAGTAAAGCCATTAACAAGTAATTTGACCAACTTGTAATATCTTTTTTAGTAGTATAACCAATTATGGCAAATATACCAAATGTAATAGATGTAACTAAGAATACTAACATTATTGATGATAATTTAAATACTAGGAAAATTGATGAAAAGGTTAATCCTGTTAAAAATGAGTAAATTATGTAACATATTGTTGCTGTTACCTTACTCATTTTAGCTAATCTCATAGAGAAAAATATTGCAACAACAAATTCAACAATGACTAGTATTATATATGTACTTCCTGATAGTATATTATATGTTAACTGTTCATTTAAAGATAATGAATACCCAGTCATAAAAGTTATCAATAAACCTATAAATAACCACATAAATACTTTAGGATATAATTCATTTTTATTCATTAATTTTTATTCCTCCTTAATAATATTATAAGCGATATACTATATTTTTAAAAGTATATTTGTATATTTATTCTGTAAAAATATATTTAGTTTACTTTCTGTTTTTTATTTAATTTTATTTCTATATTTTTTTCTTTAGCATATTCTTCTAGTTCTTTTAAATCTTTTTCTAATATTAACTCATCAAACAAAGAAATTTTATAAGATCCGCTTGTATTATCTATATTTTCCTTTATTTTATCAATTTCCTTTGTTTTTGCTTTTGCTTCTTTTACTCTACATCTAGAATCTATTATAATACTTTTAACACCAGTAAATGTTAAAATATACTGCTCTATTAAATAAAAAATTTCAATATCAAAATTATCTATAAAAATAACGTCATAATCTGTTGGTTTTATTTCCTCTACTTTATTAAGAATATTTTTTAAATTTTCACTTTCTAATATTATTTCTAAATCCTTTTCTGGATAATACAATTTTGCTCCCTTTACGTGTTCTTTTTTTAAAATCATAAACTCTTTATTTTCAGAATTTTTATTGGTTATTAATGAGTAATCATTATCTGTTTGTTCATCTTTAAATGCTTTTAGTAGTTCTTCTCTTGTCATATTAATCACTCCATAATTTTGGCGGATATATTTTTTCTTTAGCTAATTTATTTAAGGACTCTTTTACTATTTCTATATCTTCTTTGTATGTTACTCCATACCAGCTTTCTTTTGTTTCTAATATTTCTATTGTACCATTTTTTCGTTTTATTATATTTTTCATAACAGTTGGAATTTGATATTCTGAATTTAATAAATCATCCTTATTTTTTTCTAGAAAATCTTGGAAATCATTATTTATATAAGTAAAAATAGTTGGAGCAAATAAGAGCATATTCATAGAAACTAATGTTTTTCCATCTAATTCGTATGATTCATTATTATTTAATGGTTGAGCTATTATTTTGTTTTCTACTCTTTCTACTTTACACTCTTCTATATCAACTAAATAAGAATTTTCAGTATTGCAAACTCCTCTTGTTACATAACCATTATCTGTTATTGTATTTTCTACGTGATAAGCTATCATTGCATAATTAGTAGTACTATTATCCATATTTCTTAAATAGTTTGCTGCTTTTACAAATGAGTCTTTTCCATAAAAATCATCAGCATTAATTACCAAAAACGGATTTTTTATGATGTCTTTACAACATAATATAGCTTGAGCTGTACCAAGTGGCTTTTTCCTTTCAGGTGGTATCTTATAATCATCTTTAATTTCCTGAAAGATATAATCTACTTCAATTTTTCCTTCTATTCGTTTTCCTATTGTTTCTCTAAAAATTTCATAATTTTCTTTTTTTATTATAAATACTAATTTAGTAAAACCTGCTCTTATAGCATCATAAATAGAATAGTCAATAATAAATTCACCATTTGGTCCCATTTTCTCTATTTGTTTTAGGCCACCAAATCTACTTCCCATTCCTGCTGCCATAATAACTAGTGTTATATCATTATTTAATTTTTGATCAGTTTTTGTTTTAGTCATAAAATTCCTCTTTTCTTAATCACCTGATATATGACTATTATCATTTATACTATTTTATTAACTCCATAAATTATTAGGATATTCTTTTTCTTCTATTAGTTTTTTTATAGCTTCCTTTACAGGTGATATATCTTCTTTATAAGTTATGCCATACCAAGATGAACTTGTTTCAATTACTTTGGCTGTTACTAATCCCTTTTTCAATAATTTTTGTAATAAATCAGGAATTAAATATTCGGCCTTCATTATATTATCTTTATTTTCCTCTAAGAAGTCTTTAAAATTCTCTTCAATAAATGTAAATATAGTCTTAGTAAATAATAACATATTCATAGATACAGTTTGAGTCTCCTCTACTTCAAATTCCTTACTATTATCTAAAGGTTTAGCAATTATTTTATCGTTTATTTTTTCAACGCTACTTTCTATCAAGTCAGTTAAATATCCATTTTCAATATTGCAAACTCCTCTTTTTACGGCTCCATTTTCTGTTAACGTGTTTATTATGTGATATGCTATCATTGCATAACTATTAGACTCTGAATCAAGTGTTTTTAAGTAAGTTGCTGCTTTTTGAAATGAGTCTCTTCCATAAAAATCATCAGCATTAATTATAGCAAATGGAGTATTTACTATATCTTTGCAACATAATATTGCTTGAGCTGTACCAAGTGGCTTTTCTCTTTCTTTTGGAATAGTATATCCCTCTGGTAAATTATCTAGTTCTTGAAATACATATTCTACTTTTATTTTATCCTCTACTCGTTTTCCTATTGTTTCTTTAAAGACTTCATAGTTTTCCTTTTTTATTATGAAAACTATTTTAGTAAAACCTGATTTAATAGCATCATATACAGAATAGTCAATAATAAACTCTCCATTTGGTCCCATTTTTTCTATTTGCTTTAGTCCCCCAAATCTGCTTCCCATTCCTGCTGCCATAATAATTAACGTTATATCTTTATTCATATTAATTCCTTTCCTATTTGTATTTCTTGGTATCTATTTTGTTATTTAAACAGTTATATATATTATACCTTTGCAAGTTTTTTATGATTTTTCATTAATTTTTTTATACCGTGAGGATGTTTAAATGCTACACTTACTAGCGTATTAGTTACTTCAACTACTCTACCTGTTCCAAATGTTTCATGATATACATAATCTCCTACAGAATAATTAATATCTTCTTCTCTAAACATTTCCTCTGTATTTTTCTTTTCTCTTACTTTTTCTTCCTGCTTTTCACTAGTTTCTATTAAATCTTTATCTATTTCTGATATAAATCTACTTGGAGGATTCACTTGCTCATTTCCAAATAAAGTCCTCATTCTGGCATTTACTAAATGTAAGTCCTTTCTAGCTCTTGTTATTGCAACATAGCATAGTCTTCTCTCTTCCTCTAAATCTCCATTTTCATATATACTATTAGAATGTGGAAAAATACCTTCTTCTAATCCAACAATAAAAACGTGATTAAATTCTAGACCTTTTACTGAATGCACAGTCATCAAACTAATTCTATTGTCATCATCATTATATTCTTCAACATCACTTACTAGACTTATTTCTAATAAAAAGTCTTCTAGTGATATTAAGCCTTCTTTTTCTTCAAAAGATTTAGTTATTGATTTAAACTCCTCTAAGTTTTCAAGTCTTATTTCAGAGTCTAATGAATTTTCTCTTTCTAATTCTTCTTTTATACCAGTTTTTTTAAGTACTTCATCTATAAGCTCTGTTAAGGTCACTTTTTCTGATATCTGTTTTAATTCTTCTATTATTGATTTAAATATTAATTCCTTACCTGAATCTATTGCTTCATACATACTTATTCCTAGTAAATCAGCTTTTTCTGCTAGATTAGAAATAGACTTTGTACCTATTCCTCTTTTTGGTGTATTTATGATACGAGTTAAGGAAACATTATCTTTAATATTATGTATTAATCTTAGATAAGCTATTAAGTCTTTTATTTCCTTACGATTATAGAAGTAAAAGCTTCCAACTACTTTATATGGGATATTTTCTTTTAGCATTTCCTCTTCTAGTATACGGGATTGAGCATTAGTTCGATATAAAATAGCAATTTCTTTATATGGCACTTCTTTATTTATTAATTCCTTTATTTTTTTTGTAATATATGCTGCTTCGTCTTTTTCATTAAAAGCACGATAGTATTTTATCTTTTCACCTTGTTCATTTTCTGTCCAAAGCTTTTTGTCCTTTTTTTCCTTATTATTTCTTATAACACCATTGGCAGCATCTAATATATTTCCAGTTGAACGATAATTTTGCTCTAAAAGAATTGTTTTTGTATCTTTATAGTCTTTTTCAAAGTTTAGAATATTTCTATAATTTGCTCCTCTAAAAGAGTAAATACTTTGAAAATCATCTCCTACTACCATTATGTTTTTATATTTTGCACTTAGCATTTTTGCTAGTATATATTGAGCTTCATTTGTATCTTGATACTCATCAATTAAAATATACTTATACTTTTCTTGATACTTTTCAAGAATATCTTTGTTTTCTTTAAATAATTTTATTGGTAAAATTAATAAATCGTCAAAGTCTACAGAGTTATTTTTCTTTAACTTTTCGACATATTTTTCATATACCTCTTTTACTACTTGTTCAAAATCACTGGTAGCATAATTTTCATACATCTCTGGAGTTACAAGTTCATTTTTACAACTACTTATTTTATTTCTTATTGCTCTTGGATTATATATTTTAGGATCATAATTTTTATCTTTTAGTATTTTTTTTATAACTGATAAAGAATCATCACTATCCATTATTACAAAGTTACTATCATATCCTAATAAAGCACTATTTTCTCTTAAAAGTCTAAGACCGAAACTATGAAATGTTGATATTTGAATATATTTTGCTACATCTCCTATTAAATTGTAAACTCTATCCTTCATTTCTTTTGCTGCTTTATTAGTAAAGGTTATTGCTAAAATATTGTATGGTGCTACTTCTAATTCATCTATTAAATAGGCAATTTTAGTTGTTAAGACTTTAGTTTTTCCACTTCCTGCTCCAGCTAAAACTAATAATGGCCCTTCATTATAAAGAATAGCTTTTTTTTGTTGGTCATTTAATTCATTTATGTTCATTTTACTACCTACCTCTTGATTTAATTATAACACTATGTTGTTGTAGATAGCAAAGAAAAACAGTATAAATATTATTCATACTGTTTATATTATATTTTAACTAACACTTTTATATAATGCCATTAGTTCTGATAATGGATTCTCTTCTTTAGGTTGCTCTTTTATATTATTTTGATGATTAATGAACATATTAGCATTATCATTTGTCATTTCACTATTTTGAATATTTCTATATGGATTTTCGTTATCATTAGATAATTCATTTATAAATGTCTTCGTATTATTTACAAAAGATTCTTTGTTGATGTTTGACATAAACATTTGATTATTCTTTCTAGCATTTTCTTTTTGTCTTTGTTCATTTAACATTGATACTAATAATTTATAATCATCTAATGTAAGCATTTGCTCATATATTGCTGTATTTTCTTGTTGTTTTGGAAAATTATAAACTATTTGTGGTTTTGATACTTCTCTTTTTAAGATATAGGGATGATTTATTTGAATCACATTATCTGGTAGTTTAATAGAGAATGGTAAGTTTTCATTTGTAGCATTTATATGTTCTACTGTTAATGTACTATTATTGTATACTTCTTCTACTTTTTTACTGTCTAAATAAGTAATTATTATTTTATATATAATAAGAAATAAAATCCACGCTATGAAAATATTACTACTTAATTCTATTAATGAATGAATCTTGATATTTTCATATAATTCCTTTTGATTAAAAACATTTATATTTTTTGTGTTAATGAGATTTAATATTAGAATAAATATGTAGTGTATAAGAGAAAATACTATACTATTTATTATTTTTATTAATTGTTTTGTTTTAGTTGAAAACATACTTACCCACATTATAACGTTAGTTGCTATAATTGCTACTAAATATACTGCTATATTAGGAAAATAGAAAACTATAAATAAGTTATTTACCATATAATCAAACATAGTTGCTAAGCTTTTTCCATATTTTATTAAAGATATTGTTAATATGATAGCATATATTGTTCCATATGTTTTTTTACTTTCTTTTGTATTATTTTTATTAGTTGTTATGAACAAAAAGCTTATTAATATTAAAGCAATTATTATTATAGGATAAAATATATTTGATTTGGTTATATTAAATAAAACTTGTAATTTATCAAGTAATGATATTTTAGTCATATTTTTTCTCCCCTTTTTATTCTATTTTTTCAAGATATGCAATATAAACTGTTTGTGTTTTATCATCAAAATTAGTACAAGTTACTAATGTTAATGTTGTTTTACTATAATCTCTATAAATTGCTATTGTACCAGTCTTATTTTGTTTATATATATTATCTATTTTATATGTATATTTTTTATTGTTATAATCTACATATGCATAATCTCCAACTTCTAGCTTATATAAATCGTTAAAAAATGCTTTCCAACCTGTACCTGAGTGTCCTGCTACTATAAAGTTACCCTTATCTTTTGATGGATAATCTGATTTATTAACAATAAATATATTTTTTTCTACATCGTTATTTTCACTTTCTTTTTTTACAAACCCTTTTCTTAAACCTATCTTTGGTATCTCCAAATATCCAATATATCCAAAGGAGTCTTCTTCCCCTACTATTTCTTCTTCTACTTCTTCTTTTTCTTCTATAGTTCCATCTTCATTTGCTTCTTCCTTTTTTTCTTTAACGATTTCTTTATAGAAGACATTATCCATATAATCATAAGCGTATACTTTTTTAGCATTAAAGTAATTATATGAAAAAATGAAAAGTCCTAATAAAATTACGATACTTGAAATGGCGGCAATTGTATTAGAACTTAATTTGTATTTTTTATTTTGCTTAGTTTTGTTTTTTTGCATTATATTTTATAAATGAAACTCCTGATATTATGATTAGAGAACCTAATATATACATAATTACTGATATATTTGAGTTTGTATTTGGCACATCAACTGATGGATAATTTTCAAAAGAAAGTGTGTAACTTCTATTATCATCATCAATTGTAAATGAATATTTTTTATTACTTAATTCATAACCTGTTGGAGCTTTAGTTTCTTCTACTGTATATTTTCCATTTGCAATATTATCTATTACATATTCTTCTTCAGTAGTAGTAAACTCTGCTATTACTTTCCCAGTTTCGTCTTTAACAACTAATGTTGCTCCTTTTAAAGGTTTCTTAGTTTTTGCATCAATTTTAGTAATTTTTATTTGTGATGGTTTAATAGTTTTTGGTGCAATATTGAATGTAATTTTTGCTGTTGCTGTTACTGTAGTTGGATATAGAAGAACTGGTACAATATCTTGCTCTTCGTCATCATTTGATGAATATCTGTAAGCTTTATTATATTTAGTTTCTGAAGTTATTGTTACATCAATATTTGTAGCTGTTTTTTTATCTACTTTATTTGCTGGAACATATATTCTAAATGTTTCACCTTTAGCAAAAGTATCTTTTTTATTTCCTGTTTTATCAGCTACATAGCTTCCTTCTGGAGCATTAGTAATATTTACAGTATAGTTTTCTAAATCAGTTAGTGTAACTGTTACTTCTTCTGATATATAATAGTTTTTATCAGCTGATAGTGATAATGCTGTAGTTTTTCCTGATGCTGTCATCTTAGGATTTTTATTTCCATTGTTTTTAGCAATTTTAGCATTTTCTACTAAATTTTTAATTTTATCTCTTAATCTCTGTGGATCACTATCTGTTGTTTTGAATGAGTCTGGTAGATTCTTTGGTGAAATTGAAGTTGCCTCATCCAAATACCACCATATTGCTGTTTGAGTAATATAATAATCTTTCTCTTGATCTCCTGTAATTGCTTTATTTGGATAACCATTTTCTAATAAATATACCATTCCAGCATCCATTTCTCCAATTTTTGAAACAGTTGTTGTTAATGGTGTTTTTTTATTGTATTCAAGACAGTATGCTATTGTACCATTAGTTAATGTCTTTCTACCAAAATTTACTTTTTCACCAATATATCCTAAATGAGTTGGTGTTGTTGTATTAACAGTAATTGTTTGTGGAACTTCTGCTGCAAATACTTCACCTATAGTTGATATTATTGTTGTAAAAACAACTAATAACAAAAGTACTAATCTACTTAATTTGTTCATTTTCATATATTTTCCCCCTATCACATTAAGTGTTTCTTATTATACCACTATTTGGCATATTTTGCAAGAAAAAGATGATATTTTGTAATATTCATTGTAAAGTGGCTATCGCTATAAACTAATATCTGTAATCCTTATAGTCTATTTTAAAGGATTATGTAACATAATTAAATTATTGATTTACATTATATTGTCGATTTTTACTACTTTATATTATATAAGTTAGATAAGTTTTTAAGGATTAGATCATATATTATATTTAATCATCACCTATGTTATTTATGTAGCAATATAGAATTGTTCAATTACTTTCTATATTTATTATATATTTTATAGAAATATTCCTAATATATTATTTATTCAAAATATTTATATACTCTAATACAATTACAATATAGTTGTTAGCTAGTTATTGCATTCCATCTAATTAGAATATTCAATTATCATTTAATTTATTAGCATCAATTATTTTTTTTGCATATAATACTGTGAAATAGAAAGGAGGACTATTTTGAAAAGAATAATTACTTATATCATTGGAATTATAATTTTATTAGTTGCTGTCTTTGCAATATTATTTAATTTTAATGATAAATCAAAAGATAAGAAAGAGACTAAAAGTCTAAAAAAGATTACTGTAGCGGAGGTTGCTCATACAATTTTCTACGCACCACAATATGTTGCTTTAGAAAAAGGTTACTTTAAAGATGAAGGTCTTGATGTTAATTTAAGTTTGACACCAGGAGCTGATAAAGTTACAGCAGCTGTACTGTCAGGGGATGCCGAAATTGGATTTTCTGGAAGTGAGGCAACAGTTTATGTTTATAATAGTGGAGAAAAAGATTATTTAAAAACTTTTGCTCAACTTACTCAAAAAGATGGTTCATTTATCGTATCTAGAAAAAAAATTGATAATTTTACACTTGAGGATTTAAAAGGTAAAACAATAATTGGTGGACGTATTGGTGGTATGCCAGAAATGATGCTTGAATGGGCTATTCGTGAAGCTGGACTTGATCCAGAAAAGGATGTAGATATTGATACATCAGTTAGTTTTGCTGCTATGAGTGGAGCATTTATTGGTGGAACTGGTGACTTTGTTAGTCTATTTGAACTAGGTGTAAGAGAATGAAGTCGCCAAGTGAAAAATTATAAGTCTATATCATAGACAGAAATAACAATTCACTTGGTAATAAACTTTATATCTTTTAGTTCCGCTTGTATCATATCCACGTTTAAATTCATAACTACTTCTTAAAATTGGTTGTAGTTTTTTTGTTTCATCATTCTCTTTGTAAGATAAAAATATATTTAATTCCATATTATTTTTATCATTACCTATTTTGGATACTATGATATGATCTAGTAGTGAACTAATAATTTTAGTTATGGTAGATTTAGAATTAATTTTTGATTTTAAAATAGTTTCTAATTCTTTTGTTTTATCAGTTGTCTTTTTTAGATTTTCTTTATCTTGTTTAAACTGATTTAACTCTTTAGTGAGTTTATTTATTTTATCGTTAAACGAATTATTTCGCATCACAAATTCCTCATTTGATAAACTACCTTGAATACTTAACTCTAATATCTTGTCTTTCTTAGTATATAGATTATTTACTTCTTTTTCTAAAGATTTAATTTCTTCATCAATACCATTATCTATTTCTAGATGACTATAATAATTCATAAGAGTGTCAATAATATCTTTAGAATCTATTTGTAATTTAGATATTAAATCTTTAAAAATTGCATCTAGTTCCGACTCCCTAATATTAGGTGAATCACAAGCGGTTTTACCATTTTTTAAATATTCCGAACATACCCAAGTGATATCTTTTTTATTCTTTCTAAACTCTCTTCTATGGAAAACTGTATTATGCTCTGCACAATATATTTTAGCACTATATAAATATCTATTTTTATAAATACTTTTATCTTTTTTTCGTTCACTAAATGCTTTCTTTCTTGAAGTTAGTCTAATATTAGCTCTTTCCCACAAATATTCATCAATAATGGGTGGGATTCTTGATTCATCTTCATAAACAACCCAATCATCTTTTTCAAAATATTTAATTTTTTTAGTCATATAATCTACTATTTCAGATTTTTTAGCACAATAATATCCTTTATATTTAGGGTTTTCAATCATTCTAGAAATTGTAGAAATACACCATTTCTTATTTTGACAAGTTTTTAAGCCCTCACTATTTAGTGTTTTTGAAATTTTAGATAGAGATAATTCTTCAACAGCATAAAGTTCATAAATTCTCCTAACTATTTTGGCTTCATCATCTATAATATTTAATACTCCTGTGTCCTTATCCTTTTTATAACCATAGAGCATATCGTTACCAAGTATTTCTCCACGCTCTATTGCACGATTCATACCAAACTTAACACGTTCTGATAATCTTCTTATTTCATCTTGTGCCATAGAAGCCATTATAGTAAGTCTAAGTTCAGAATCAGGCATAGCGGTATTAATATTATCATTAACAAATAAAACAGCTACTCCATACGATAAAAGTTCTCTTGTATATTTAATACTATCAAGAGTATTTCTTGAAAATCTAGAAATTTCTTTGGTAACAATTAAATCAAATTTACCACTTCTAGCATCTTCAATCATCTTCATAAAATTATCTCTTTTAATATCACTTGTACCAGTTATTCCATCATCTACATAACCTTTGATATAAGTCCAATTTGGATTTTGTTTTATATATTGTTCAAAATGTTCCACTTGATTTTGAAGAGATTTCTTTTGCTCTAAATGATCTGTTGATACTCTTGCATAATCTGTTACTCTAAGTTTTATACTTGTAAGTGGCATTCCCATATTTAACTGCTTTCGAACAGTATATAAATCCAACTCTTCTTCTCCTTTCTAACGACATTATACCATATTATCATCAGTAACAAGCATTAGCACCACTTACATTACATATTTTTAATTCCTTTAAAATATTTTCTTCAGTATATTTAAACATCTTATAAGATATTTTATTTTCATCAAATAACTCTTTATTTAAGGAAAGAGCCACTTCTAAAAGTATTTCTTTATTCTTATATTTTACTTCTTTACTTCTCATAATATTGTTTATTTCCATAACTCATCTCCTTTATTTAAAACTATGAGAAAAATTGTAAAATAATACTTTAAGAAAAAGCAGAAACTATTTAGTATCTAGTTTCTGCTTAGTCTCTTTTACACATTTAATTGTTAATGTTTTTTCAATTGTCTTAATTAGTTTTTTTATCTCATTATGAAGAAGATCATTGTTTTCTTTAATCATTTGTATATCTCCTTGACTTAGCATTATCTTTTTAGTTAACAATCCTTGTTCATATTGAATCCTATTAACAATACTGATATAATTACTCATTATTTTAATTATTTCATTTCTACCTTCAATATCTTCTTTATATAAAGTTTCATAAATACAAGCATTTCTAACATAGGCAGCAAGATGTGGACCAAATCCATATTCAATCGCTTTTTCTGTAATTATTCTTCTTTCTTCATCATTTAACATAATATTTATTTTCTTCCTTCTATCATTTTAGTCATTTTTATTCTCCTTTTTATTTAATAATTTTTTATAATCTAATAATTCTTTAAGATAAGACTTTCTATAATAATTTTGATCAAGCCATTTAACTCCAATAGGGGGTAATATATAGTTTCTCATCTTTATAACATTTACACTTTATCTTTTCATTCATTCTTTCAATTGCTTTTAAAATAGAACTACTACTTTTACAAAAATATTCTTGAAGTTCTTTTACATTTAGGTATGGATAAATTTTCTCAAAATGAGAAATACCTAATTCATTTTCCATATCTAAAATTTTTGCATTTAAAAAATGGACTTCTCTATCTAAGAAAAATCCATTTCTATTAAAATATACTTCTTTTTACCAATCAACAAATTCTAAATTAAAAAGAACAATTAAATCATTAGTTGGACCCAATCTATACCAAATCCAATTTTCAAAATAATGATATTTTTCCATTACCTTTATAGCACGATTTAATTTTTCTTCTGTTACACCTAATTTTCTTTCTACATCTGTCATATACATCCATTTATTTTTCAAATCATCATCTCCATCTTATGACATATAGTATAATTTCAATATATCAAGCATGGTGTTATCACACCCTTTTCTTGTTAGGGGAAAATCCCTAAGACCTTTTATAGTCCCCGACGGTTTAGATATATTTCATTCATAATTCACGCTCCTTTCTGATAGAATAACTAGAAAAAGCAAAAAAAAGAGAGAGAAAATCTCCCTAAATTAGTCTTTCTTCTAATTATCCTATATTACCTTTTTAGGACATACAACGGAAATATTTTCAAAATTAAATTAATTAAGTACAAGAATTAATTATTTCTAAACCCTCTAATACTCCTGTCTAAAGTTTTTTGATATGAGTCATCTAATTCAACAATACTATAATCATGAATATTTTCCACATAGCAACCAGTTAAATCATGATAAGTTGTCCACTTTTCTGGTTCAGTTGCTACTTTCATACAAATTGTTCCTGCACATCTACTATTAACTATTGACATTATAGCCTGAGCTGATTCTAATGTAATTGGATTTTGATGATTAACAATTATATTAAATTGACCATTATTATTTAATATTTCTTTAATTTCTTTACCAAACCATTCAATATCAAAAAAGTCGCTTGGAAAATCATACATTTGAGGATGTGCAATACCTTTAAGTAATACACTATTGTAGTTTTCTTGACATATGCTTAGTGTTTCCCTTAATTCTTTTAAATAATTTTGTACAGAAGATA
Organism: uncultured Bacilli bacterium; assembly: GCA_910576925.1. Taxonomy (GTDB): domain Bacteria; phylum Bacillota_I; class Bacilli_A; order RF39; family UBA660; genus UBA2730. Next base: position 32,571 of record CAJTKB010000004.1, read on the forward strand.
CTTTTTCTTTTCTATCGAATTTATAGCTATTTAAAAAATCTAGCATTTGAGTTTCAATTTGTCACATAACTATTGAATTATTCTCAATACGAGAAACTATATTATATGCAATCAAATTTTTTAAATATTCACGAGCTGCTATGCCTAACATCAATGATTTTTTTCTATCTATTAATTCTTTATCTATTTTATAGGCAGAAATTCCATATGGTTCTAAATATATTCCATTGGAGCATCTTCTCCATATATAATTGGATAATGCTTTTCCCTTGTTCTTAAAAAATTAGTTCTTTCATCAGTATTATATCCATATAGGAATTCATGATACTTATGTGACATAATTTGTTCTTCCATTATCTTATTCATTCCAAACCTCCCTCTGATTACAATTATATCAAAATTATTAATTTAAATCATCTATTTCTTTATTTAATACATCAAGATAATCTTGCTCTGCTGTTGTTAAATGTTTTTCCATATATTTATCGTATTCTTCATGTGCTTTTTTTAGAGCCTCTTTATGAGATACTTTACCATTATCTTTTAATATATCTTTTCTAGTCATTTTTAAAAATGTATCTAATTCTAGAATCCAATCTTTCATAGTCATTGGATGTCTATCTAATGCATTAATTTCAGCAATATCTAAATAAGCAGATACCATTCTATTTAAAACATTTAACTCTTCCTCTGTTAAATAGTTTTTAGCAATTTCTGTTTCACTTCTTGTTGGATAATCACCTTTAAAATTAGTAAGACCTAGATTATCTTTTTTTGAATCTACTCTATAAAATATTACCTCGGCAGCAGTGTTACCATGGGTAGCATAATGCATTTTGTTCTGCACAGTTTTGAAAAATTCAATTGATAATTTATCTTTTGGATTATAATCAATTGAAGTTGCATAAATATCAAGTACTTTTCTCCAAAATATTTTTTCAGAAGATCTAATATCACGAATTCTAGCAAGTAATTCTTCAAAGTATGGACTTTCTCCATTATTTTTTAATCTCTCATCATTTAGAGCAAAACCTTTAATCATATATTCTTTTAATACCTTAGTTGCCCATATTCTAAATTCAGTTGCTTTTTTAGAATTAATTCTATATCCAACAGCAATAATAGCATCTAAATTATAGTGCAAAACATTATAGTTTTTATTATCACTAGCAGTTGTTAAGAATTTCTTAACAACTGAATCTTTTTCTAACTCACCTTCATCAAATATATTTTTCAAGTGCATTGAAATATTATTTTTAGTAGTATCATAAAGATTAGCCATTACATCTTGACTCATCCAAATATCTTCATTTTGAATATTAACATCTACTTTAACATTACCATCTTTTGATACATATATAATCATATTGTTTTTCATTAAATTCCCCTAGTCTTATTTAAAATTTTTATTTATCCATTTTAAAAGTATTTTAGAAATCTCCTCTTCTTTATTATTATAAAAATGACTTGTATTATCTATAATTTGATATTCGAAATTATTACAATTAATTGCCTTTTCTTTTAACACATGTTGTTTTAAATATGTTGGATATTCATTACTTCCAGCAAAAGACAAAATTGGTATATTAATAGTTGATAATTGCTCAAAAATTTCTGGATTTCTTTCAATAGGAAAATTATCAATATTACTATTTTCTAAAGATTCACTTATAAAAGTAGCAGAGCTTATATAATCAGTACCACCAATTAAATTTTTTAGTAATTGTCTAGGATTACCGTTTTTTACATTGTTCTTTGCTTCATTCAATAAATTATCAAATTTACTTTCCTCTTTTTTTGTGATACCGACCATATCAGGTGCGGAAGCTAACACAAGTCCTTGTGCACAATTTTTATTTTTTGATAAGTAATATAATGCTTTATTGCAACCTAAACTATGCCCCATTAAAATAACCTTTTTATACCCTAATTTTCTTATTTTTGTTATCCAAACTTCAATATCTTTTAAACTTTCTTCAAATATTTCGAAAGTAGCTCCATTTATTTCTAAATTACCATCTTTTTTGCTTATACAGTTTATATAAGAGTAACCACGATTATGGCTATATAAAAAACTTATTCCATTATTTGAAAGATTCTTTCCTAGAATATATGCAAAATAATTATCCACAATACTTTGTGCTTGTCCATGAATAAATAATACACAATAATCTAATTTACCTGAATCAAAATATGTTCCTTGTAAACGTAAATTGTCTTCAGTATATTCGTAAAATAAATCTATCATAGTTAGTCACCTCTATATAAATTATACTAAAAAGGTTCTAGTTTTCCTAGAACTTAGCAGTTTTTTATATGGGAATTTATTTTGAACAATATCAGTGACTTCTTATTCTTGCACTAAGAGAGCCAAATGCTTTAGAAATTGAACAACAAGGTTATGGTTATGTTGTTGCTAGTCTTGGTGAACTTGGAGGTGTTATTCCATATACTTCATATTCTGCTAGAACAAGTTATTTAGAAAAGAATCCTAAAGTAATTGAGAAATTTACTAATGCTATACAAAGGGGATTAGACTTTGTTCATAATAATGATAGTAAAACAATTGCTAAAATTATACTTAATCAATTTCCAGATACATCATTAAATGATCTAGAGAAAGTTATAACTAGATATAAAAATATTGATGCTTGGCCAAAAACTACCGATTTTAGTGAAGAATCTTTTAACCATATGCTTGATGTAATGACTCGTGCTGGTCAACTTGACTCAAGGGTTAGTTACAAAGATTTGGCTTATGAAAAATAAATTATTAGAAATTAAGAATTTAACCAAAACCTATCATCAACTAAAAAGTAGTATTAGTGCTATAGATAATGTCAGTTTTGATGTATATGATAAAGAATTTATTGCAATAGTTGGACCATCTGGTTGTGGAAAGTCCACTATTCTTTCTATTCTGGCTGGTATTGAAGAAAAATCTGGTGGAGAATTACAATTTAATAAGGATAATATACAACTAGCTTATATGCTACAGAAAGATTCTCTTTTCCCTTGGAGAAATATCCTTGATAATTGTTTAATTGGACTTGAAGTTACTAATACTTTAAATGAAGAAAGTAAAAATTATGTACTAAATCTTTTAAATACTTATGGTCTTTCTGATTTTATTTATAAGTATCCTGATAATTTGTCTGGTGGAATGAGACAAAGAGTCGTATGAACGCTCTGTAGACACAGGTAGCAATAATTAAGTAAAGAACTTATAACCAAATATAGAAGGAGGAGCAAATATATTGTTAGATAATAATACGCAAAAAAAGTAATCTATTTATTAGTTGATTTTAATAATGTATCCATTAATAATGCAATAAATTAACTAATACTTTATTATTGTTTATTAAACTTAATAAGAAAAAATAGTGGTTATTATGTGAATACCAGGCGTTTTTACTATTAATATAAATGTCAATTTTATTCTCATGTTTTAATACCATTATTTACATACTCGAACTTAATATTTTATATCCAGATCGTTTAAATTGATATTTGAAAATTTAAATATTTATGATAACATTAGATTATCAAAAAGAGATTGAATTAACCAATCTCCATTAATATTTATTACCATAGGTAGGTAACTTTACACAAAGTTTTTTACACTCTCTTATTTTTCTTTTATAATCCTATTTAACCTATATCCTAATCTACTTAACAATTCATTTGAAATAGTCCCTGATTTTGATGCAACTTCTTCAACAGATATTTCTTTTTCTATACCAATTAAAGTAACAATATCACCTACTTCTACTTCTTTTATATTAGATACATCTATTGATAATTGATCCATACAAATTCTTCCTATTACAGGGGCATAATTATCTTTAACTTTTACCAATAAACCCTTATTAGATACATTTCTTGGTAATCCATCTGCATATCCAATAGAAACTGAAGCAATTTTCTGCTTATTTTTAGCAATATAAGTTCTACCATAACTAACACTATCATTTTTATAAATTTTTTTTACACTTGTAATTCTTGCTTTTAATGATAAAACTGGCTTTAAATTTAACCTTTTCAAATTATAAGATTCTATTGAACTATCCACTCCATACATAAGAATTCCCATTCTTACATAGTCATAACATAAATTATTATAATTTACTGTTCCATAACTACTTTGTAAATGTATTTTACCAGTATCATATCCATTATCTTTCAACTTTTTTATACATTCATCAAATCGTTTGATTTGCTCTTTTGTGAACTCAATATCTTCAGCAACACTAGAATCTGAAACGCATAAATGACTAAATGTTCCTAAAATATTTAATTTTTTGTTTTCGTAGATCTTTGATATTTTTTCTAACTCCTCATATTTTTCGCCAATACGATTCATACCTGTGTCAATTTTGATATGACATTTTAATTTGCTTTTCAATTCCAATACTTTGATTTTTTCAGAATAGTTATAATCAATAATCGTTTGTATTAAATCATACTCTATAACATACTTTAAATCTTCAAAATTGGTAAAACCTAATATTAAAATGTTTCCTTTAATATTGTTTTTTCTTAATTTTATTCCTTCCTCTACGGTTGCAACTGCAAAATCTTCAATTCCTATTCTCTCTAATTCTTTTGCTATCAATAGATCTCCGTGTCCATATGCATTTGCTTTTACTACTGCCATTATTTTTGTCTTTTTAGACAGTATTTTCTTTATTTCTTGTATATTGTCTTCTAAATTTCTCAAGTCTATTTCTATCCATGCTCGATCTTTTAATAAACTAATGTTTTTCATATTTTGCTACTCCCTTAACTTTCTCTAATAAATAATAAGATACTATAGTTATCGTACATACTGTTAGATATAAAATTAGATTATTTTCAACAAATATGTTATCTATTCCAACTATTTCAGATACAAAACGAATTACTACTAAAAATAGTGGGTGGAAAATATAAATATATGTTGCTATACTTCTTAGTACTTTATTCGATGTTTTACTATTGTTAATTAAATAAGAAAATAGAAAATACATTAATGGTACAAGAAATATATACATACTATCATGCTTTTGCAGATTAAAATAATGTAAAATTATTCCTTCCATAGTCATACAAATGAATAATATTAAACTATAAATTAAAGAACACTTGTTTTCAATTTTATTGGTTTTTATTAAATAACCCATATATAGAAATATTGGTGTATAAAATAGACCATTTCTTGTATATTCAAAGGTATTTAATATAAAGTTATAAATATTTGCTAGATTAACATTCATAGTAGTTAAGCCATAATAACTATCACCAAGTAGTCCTATTATGTATAAAATACAACATATCCATAGGCTCCACTTTCTTCCTATTTTTCTTATCAAAAAATATGTAATCCAGATTCCTAATATAAGTGCAGGAAAATACCATAAATGATATAATGTTCCGTTAATTAGAATATTTTTAATAATTTGAATAATATCAATACTTTTAAACTTGCTCATATATGCATTTATAGGCAGATATAAAGTAATGCAGAGTAAATAAGTTTTCACTATTTTTTTTGTATAATTTTTAAGTATACTTATATTATTTAATGATTTATCTAAAATGTAATAACCTGTTATCATTAAAAACAATGGTACTGCTATTCTTCCCAAAATTCTGGTAAAGAAGAAATCAAATTCTGGACTTATTTTGATAAATGGTGATATATGTATAGCAACTATTAGAAATGATACAATAAATCTACAAACATCAATATTTATTTTTTTACTCATTATCACTCTTCCTTTATAGTAAGTATAAATCCATCAACATTATTTCCAGATATAGTATAGTTTTTATTTACCTCTATAAAGTCCTGTTCATTTTTATATGGAATATAATATATTTGATAGTTTTCATATTTTAAAGGATTATTAGGATATGCAAATTGTTTTAAATATTGTATATATTCTTCTAAACAGAAATCTTTGTCAGTAATTACTTTTGAATGCGGGTATCCAACATAACGAAAATGCCATTCTTCTTTTGATATTTTTGTTATCGCTTTCTTTTCTTCTTTGTATCTTTCAATAAAGCCATAAAATGGTGCATTTTCTCTAAATGTTTGGCAAATTCCATAGTAAGGAAAACGAGGACAGATAAAATCAATATTTCCCTCATTAAGTGCTAAATCTATTGCTAGTCCAGTTTGATGTTCACTAGCATTTGGTAATGCAACAAATTTTTTTGTATATTCTTCCCCATTTTCTTTTAAAGATGATTCGTATATTTCTATTTGTTCTTCCAACATTCTATAACCACTAACTGGAACAATTTGTCTTCCCGATTTTATTTTATTTAAAATATAATGCAACCATTTATTGGCAGTTATTTCTAATTTAATATTCTTATATTCAGTATCAAGTGATATTAAGTTATTTGCCTTTTGTTTTAACATATAATCTGGATTAATAAGTACTAAGTACCCTTTACCTATATTTTCCTTTTTTAATTTTATAACACTCATTTTTCCAATCCCAATTCAATTAGACGATCAATTACTTCTTCAAAGGATATTCCAATTTCTTTTAACATACTTGGATATCTGGAATGCGATGTGCACCCTGGTATTGTGTTTACTTCATTAAATACGATTTCTTTATTTGGAGTATAAAACATATCTACTCTTGCAAAACCATTACAACCCAATATCTTATAAATTTCTAAGGCAGTCTTTTTAATCTTTTCTTTTTCTTCTTCACTTATTCTTGCAGGTAAGTGTATTTTACTTGTTTTTAAATTGTACTTTTCATAGTAATCAAAGAATCCATCTTCTAATTCAATTTCATCAACTTCGCCTATGATTAAATCGTTATTTCCGAGTATGGCACACCCAACTTCAAATCCATCTATATTTTCTTCAATGATTATCTTATTGTCATATTTAAAAGCCTCATCTAATGCCTGTGATAGTTCATTCATACTTTTGATTTTTGTAATTCCAAAAGATGATCCTGCTTTTAGTGGCTTTACAAATAGAGGAAATCTTAAGTTTCTGATTTTATTTTTAATAGTATTGTAATCATCTAATTTATTAAACAAATATGATATAGGAGATAATATACCGTTAGAAGTTACCAATTCATGTGCTAAATACTTATCCATACAAATTGTAGATGAGGTCATTCCACATCCAACATAAGGAATGCTTGCTAGTTCTAATAAACCCTGTAATCTACCATCTTCTCCATTCATTCCATGTAAAATCGGAAACACTATATCAACAGGTACTATTTCCTTAGTATCTAATATAATAAAACCGTGATCTGACCTATTTGTTGAAAAAGAAATTTTTTTACAATCTTGTTTATTAAACCACTTGTTATTTTCAATATTATCTAAAACTCCATTATATAAGTAAAAATCTCCTTCTTTTGTAATTCCTATCATTTTAATATCATATTTTTCTATATTCATATTTTTTATAACAGAAGTGGCTGATACTAGCGATACATCATACTCACTTGAGCAGCCTCCAAATATACAAGCTACTTTAATTTTTTTCATTATAATTCCTCCTCAATTTTTATATCTTTTGAAAGTTCATATTTAACTTCTACTACTTCATCATATAATTTTTCTGTTTTTAGTAAATTATTTGTTTGTTTATCAAAAGTTTCTTTTATTACTGAAACTTTTTCATAAACTTTATTTTCTCTTTTAAAATATTTAAAGTTATCATTTTTAATGTTCCAATAACTTTTCGATTCTTTATTAGATAGAATATTTGCATACATATAATCTTCATCAAAACTTATAGAAATTTGATATATTTCATCCGTATCATTTCTAACTTTTAAGTCAAGCCATCCATTACTAATAGTTGCATCTACACCATCCAAAGAATCTTTATCAGGATTAGGAAATGATTTTACTTTATGCCCATGCCTTTCAACAATTGTTAAAGGGCTGTGCAAAAATGTATAATATAAAAGATTGCTTAAATGGCAAATACCACCACCAACTCTTGGAACAATTTTTCCATTAGCTAAAACTAATCCTTCTTTAAACTTTCCGTATTTTTTACTATTTTTTGATAAATAGCAAAATGAAAATGTTTCATGTGGATATATATAAATATTATTCATTGTTTGACTAATGACTTTCAAATTATGAACCTTATTTTTTTGATATATTATATCGTGTCCACTTTTCTCATTAATCATAAGTGTTTTTGAATTGCTTACCTCGAATTGTAATAACTCTCCTTTCAATTTAGAATATTTATTTTTATCAAAATACATTTCTATCTGGTAAAATAAACTTCTTTGCCATTGTCTAATTGGCATTAAAAATGGCATTATTTGAGTTAATCTTTTTCTACTCATAATTATTCTCTCCTAATTCACTAGCTTAAATGACCATAAATTCTTTATTTGATGCTCTAATGTTTCATAATCCCATAGTTTTCTACTTCTTTCTTTACTATTTGGATCATTTATAACAAACTTTCCATTTTTAACCCCTACAATTAATATAAAATGGCCTTTAGTAGTAAAATCCCCTTTTCTCATGCTGCAAACTATTGGATGACCTCTTTCTAGCTCATCTATCATTTTAGATTTACTAAGTATTATCATTGTACCTGATATACCGAATTTTTTTACGCCTTCAGTCATTAAGTCCCAACGTGTTCCAATTAAATCTTTGTAATATCCATTATTTTCTGAATACTGTGCTATATTATAAGGAGTAACATCACTTTTGCCTGTTAATCCAGCAATAACCATAGATATAACTGTTGGTCCACATCCATTGATTGCAATAACATTATCACCATATATTCCATACCCCCATCTTTCATCATACTGGAGTAATAATGGGAATTCACCTTTTATAACATTACCAATATTTTCTGAATAGATATTTCCCTTCTTTTCATTAAAGCCTAATACGTAGTCAGTCATATCCATATTTCTTGACAGCATCTCAATCATTTCTTCAGGATAATCATCTTTGTTATCAATAATTTTTAAAATTCTCTTATCGTATAGAGATAATTTATATAAATCATTAATTACTTTATTTTCTGTTATGGGAATATTGTTATAAAGAAAATAACCAACAGAAATTAAAACAATTAAAATTAATATCTTTGCAAATTTTTTCATTCTCCTTTTTTTCTTCACACTTATCAATCAACTCCTATATATTCAAAAAAATAATTAAACAAAAAACAATCATTTTTGAATACAAATAGATTGTATCAGTTTCTAAATGATTGTTCTTTAATATAAACTTATGAAAAGCTTAAGATTTACTTAAGATTTTTAATAGGCAATAACACATAGAATTTTGTATATTCATCATCACTTGTTGCTTTAATTGTTCCATTATGAAGTTCTACTATTTCTTTTGCTATTGCAAGTCCTAGCCCGCTTCCGCCTGTTTTAGTTGCTCTTGAAGAATCAGTACGATAAAATTTTTCAAAAATCCTCTTTAATTTTTCATCTGATATTTTTTTACCTTTATTAATAATTATTATACAAATATCTTCTTTTTCTTTTTTTACTGCCATAGTAATTATATTATCTGTACTGTAATTAATCGCGTTTTTAATTAGGTTATTAAATACTCTTGCTAATTTATCAGGATCAGCATACAAAGTCACTTTATCTTTTATATCTAATTTTATTGCTTTATTAGCATCTTTCAATACTGGATAGAAATCATCAACTATCTGTTCTAACATCGTAGTAAGATTAACATCTTCTTTTTCTAAAACTATTGTTTCAGAATTGAACCTTGCAATTTCAAATAGTTCATTTATTAAATCCTCTAGTCTATAAGATTTTTCAAGGGCTATATTAATATATTTTTCTCTCTGTTTTTTTGGCATATCTTTTATTTCATCTATTAACGATAAATAACCGATAGTTGATGTTAAAGGTGTTTTTAAATCATGTGCTAAGTAGACAATTAAATCATTTTTCCTTTGTTCACTTTCTTTAGCTAATCTTTCATTTTTTTCTGATTCTCTTTTTATACGATTTAACTTATTTTGTAGTTCTAATAGTTCATCAGGAAGCTCAATATATTCTATATTTTTATTCACTAAATCCTCTGATGCCTTCGAAATATCATGAATATAAGAAAAAACTTTTTTTAACAGTTTATATAAAAGTATTAAAGTTCCAACTATCCATATTATTATAACAGGAATAACTAATTCAAAGAGATTCGCTATTATATAAAATAAACTTTTAAAAAAATAATACAAATTTGGTGATAAATCATATACCCATTGAAAATTGCCCATAATAACTATAAAAGATATTAATAATATGGAGCCTGATAATGCTATAGTCCATATAATTTCTTTTATTAAGAAATCTAAAAATGTTTTTTTTAATAATTTATCTTTATTATTTTTCAATCTTATACCCCACTCCCCATATTGTTTTTATATATTTTTGATGCTTACTATTATCCTTCATTTTTTCTCTTAAATGTCTTATATGAACCATGATTGTATTATTATCATTATCATAATATTTTTCCTTCCATACATACGTAAATAAATCTTCTGTTTTAACTACATTCCCTCTATTTAAACATAAATACCACATAATAGAGAATTCTATTGGTGTTAAATTTAATTGTTCTTCATTAAAATAAAATTCATGAGTATTATTATTAATCCTGATATTTCTAAAATCAATTAAATTCTCATCGTTATTTTGATTTCTATCATATTTCTTATATCTTCTAAGCTGAGCTTTTACTCTAGCAATCAATTCTAAAGGCTGAAATGGCTTTGTTATATAATCATCTGCTCCAATAGTTAGACCGCTTATTTTATCAATATCCTCTACTTTAGCAGTTAAAAATATAATTGGAAAAGTATACTTTTCTCTAATTTCCTTACATAGAGAGAATCCGTCTAATTCTGGCATCATTATATCTAATATAGCTAAATCAATATTTAGATTATCTATATCATTTAGTACATTTGGACTTGAATAGTATTTGAATATTTTATAATCTTCATTTTTTAAGTAAATTTCTATAAGATCTGCTATTTCTTTTTCATCATCGACAACTAAAATATTTACCATAAAACTACTCCTCTCATAAATTAACAATAAAGATTATTTGTAACAGTGTGACAGTAATTTTTGAGAGAGGTACTACTTCCATCACTTATAAATATAAAGTACCACTTATACAAATAGTAACAACAGTTATAATATCAAACGATCTTTTAATTGTTCTTGATTAATGTTTATCAACATTCATTTCATCTACTTTATTCTGTTTATTAATGTAAAATACTTCAAGTAAACATAGCAAAAGCAATAACAAAATAACAAGTATAATAATTATTTTCTTTAAGTATAAGACTAAGTATCATAAATGTTAGTAATATTAAATATATTTTTAGTCTTTTTCTCATTTCTATATTCTCATTTCTTTTTGCACTATTGGAAAGATTAACATTTCTATTGCAGTAGCTATTTTATATTTTATATATTCAGTAGTTTGTTTTAAGGGTTTCGATTAATCCTTCCCAGTTTTTAATTACAGATGATGTATTTAGAACAGCATTTACTATTTAGTTTTCTTTTATCCAGAATAATAGTTAATCAAAAAGAAGGTTAATTTAATTAATTGAGATTAAAGCTTGGCATCATATAATCAATTCCTATATTTTAGATATTTTTCTTAATGTTCAGTATTTTAGATTTCCTTTTACTAGATTCAATACGAGCACATTCTGTATCGTTAACATTAGAATTATTAGTAATTCTCTTTTGGATAAACCTTTTTCTTCTTTTATTTTAGCATTATATTATCATTATTATTCATACTAATTAACCATCTTTCGCAATATAAATATAACATATTTTTAGTATTTATATAACTATTTATTAATGTTTTATGTTTTTTTGGATTTTTAATAATATATATTCTACTTATAAGTTACATTATTAACTTGTATTAACATAAATGTTGTTCTTTGAAAACTGAATAGTGTGCATATGATATGACTGACTCATATTTTGCTAAGAATGCGATATATATATTAAATAAATCTTATCTTATCTTATCTTAATTAACATTGTAAATAACTTAAAATATTTATTATATATATGTCTAATATCTATATCCACATTCTTAAAGGGAGTTTCTAGTAACAATCAAAATATAATATAAAAAGGAAGGGAGATATAAAAGAAACACTAGAGCTAATATCTCAAGTTAAATGTAGTATTGATAATTTAATTAAACTAAATAAATTAAGTAGAAATCCTTCTCTACTGATTAGAAACAACATAAAAATCAAATTTAATATGAATTTCACACTACTGATTTACCAATGCATATTGTTCTAAATAATTTAAAAATTAATATAAATTACCTAAGGAAATTTACAATTATAAATGAAAGCAACTATTTTAGCTATTGATAATAGAAAAAAATATTTTAAATTCGATAAATTTTCTAAATAAAACATAATATTAAAAAAATCAAGAATATTTAAAGATTTTTGATGATACTGTTGATGTTATTAACTATGCTTATTACAAATATGTTATTTAATAATAATTTACTATCTAAAACTATAATGGTTAAAAACTGAAATTGTGTAATGTATTATAAATAAACGTGATTATACAAAAAATAAATAATTAAGCTATTTTAGTTTAAAATCGCGCTCAATCTAATATATTTAAATGAGAGGTGATTCTTATAAATATGGTTTACAACATAGTAGAAAATTATAAGGATAATGTAACTGATACTAATTTAAAGGAAATCATAAATAAGAAGTTATTAAATATTATATTACTTATGGAAAGTTACAATAATGAAGCAGATTAAATATTATAATAGTATTGGTTGCAAATTTAATTTACCAAGAAATTATTACCTTATGAATGGAGGTAATAGTTATGAATGAAATGGAGGGTGAAAAGAGTAAGAAATACTTTCGAGTTGGTATTTATTTAAGATTATCTAACGAAGATCGTGATAAACAAAACAAAGAAGATAATAGTGAATCTATTAAAAATCAAAGAAATATGCTAATTGATTATATTGACAAAAATCCAGACTTTGCACTTATTGGTGAGTATTGTGATGAAGATTTATCAGGTGCTGGAACTTATAGACCTGAATTTGAAAGATTAATTAGAGATTGTGAGTTAGGAAAACTTGATATTGTATTATGTAAAAGTCAATCAAGATTTTCAAGAGATATGGAAGTCGTTGAAAGATATATTAATAACAAATTTAAAGAATGGAATATTAGGTTTATTGGTATTAGCGATAATGCTGATACAGACAACTCTGGAAATAAAAAATCAAGACAAATAAATGGTTTAGTAAATGAATGGTATTTAGAAGATGTTTCAAATAATATACGTAGTGCTTTCAATTCTAAAATGAAGCAAGGAGAATTTATTTCTCCTTTCGCCTCATTTGGTTATGAAATATCTAGTGAAGATAATAATAAATTAGTTGTTGATCCTATTGCTAGCGAAATCGTTAAAGAAATATTTGGTTTATATTTAACAGGACGTGGATTTACAGGTATTGCAAAATACCTTAATGAAAAGAATATACCTTGTCCATCTTTATATAAATATCAAAAGGGTATTAAATTAAATGTTATTAGTGATAGACCTAGAGAACAAATTAAATGGAGTACAAATGCTATTAAAACAATTTTAACTAACGAAATATATTTAGGACATTTAATACAAGGAAAAAGAACTACCGTTAGTTATAAAAATCATAAAACAATAAATAAACCAAAAGATAAATGGATTAGAAAAGAAAATACACATAAAGCTATTATTGATGAAGAAACATTTAAAAAAGTACAAATTGCTATTAAAGAAAGAACAAAAGCAACTAAGAGCACAGGAATAATTCATAACTTTTCTGGAAAAGTATTTTGTGCTGAATGTAATCGTTATATGAGAAAGAAAAATTCTAGCAAACATGAATATTTAGTTTGTTCTAATAATCGTGATGGTTATAATGATTGCATTAATAAAGAATCAATTAGATATGATGAATTAGAAAATCTTGTTTTAAATGAAATTAATAAAAAAATAGCAAAATATTATGATGAAGAAATTTTAGAACAAGAATCTTCTAAAAAAGATAATAGTAGAAATACTCTCAAAATTAAATTTTTAGAATATCAAAAAGAAGAAATGCTAAAGAAAAAATCTAAAACTGCAAATTATTTAAGAAATCTTTATGAAGATAAAGTTAATGGTGTTATTAATGTTGAACAATTCAAAGAGTTAATTGATAATTATAATAAAGATGATAATGTTTATAACGATCAAATTAAGTCTATTGATAATGAAATAAATTATTATAAGGCAAAAGAAGAAACGTCAAAAAATAATGAAAATTTATTTAGTAAATATCAACAATTCAAAAATCTAAACAGAGTTATTATTGAAGAATTTATTGATAAAATCTGTATTGGAAAAATCAATGAAAATACAAATATAAGGGATATTGAAATTAAATGGAACTTTGAGTAGAAATATCTATTTTAACCTATTTTAAAAATGCATAATAGAAAGGAGATAAAAATTGAAACAAGATAAAATACATTTAATTAATAAAATATATAATAATGAGACTATTATAACTGTATGAGATAAAAAATATTATATCAGTGTAGTAGATTTGGTTGATATTCTTTCAGATAATAAATATAGGCAAGCATATTGGGAAAGGCTAAAACAAAGGCTTAAAGAGAAATGAAGCAATGACAAATTGGCGCGCTTTGAAATTAAAAGACCAAGATGCTAAATATCGTTTAACTGATGTAGTTAATATTGAAGGAATGTTTAGATTAATATAATCCATTTTCTCAAGAAATTCAGAACTAATAAAACAATGACTAGCTCATTTAGGTAAAGAAAGAATTGATGAAAAATAATAAATAGATAATAATTTTAAAAATATAGTTATGATTAGAACACACAAAAAACTCAAAAAACAAGATATTTAGAGGTATAGTGTCTATACTGTATTCGTAGAGTTGCATTAATTAGAACTCTTGCAATTAATCCTGATATATTACTTCTTGATGAAGCAACTTCAGCACTTGACTTTCAATCTCGTCTTGCTATAAGTGACGATATATATAGAATTATAAAAAATGAGGGCAAAACTGCTATTATGGTAACTCACGATATTAATCAAGCTATTAGTATGGCTGATAGGGTTATTGTTTTAACTAAAAGACCAGCCTTAGTAAAAAGTATATATGATATTAATTTAACTAATAAATCTACTCCTCTTGAAAATAGAAAATGTATAGAATTTAATGACTATTATGATAAAATATGGAGGGATTTAGATGTCAATATCTAATGAAAGAGAAAAATATCTACATAAATTAAAGAAAAATAAAAGAATTATATTTATTAATAGATTATTAATAGTTGTGATATTTCTTACTTGTTGGGAGTTACTTGCTAGATTTAATATTATTAATACATTTCTATCTTCGTCTCCTAGTCAAGTTTTTAATACTACTATGTCTTTAATCAAGGATGGAAGTTTATTTAATCATATTGGTATTACATTATATGAGGTATTAGTAAGTTTTTTTATAGCTACTATTATAGGACTTATTGTAGCAACTATTTTGTGGGGAAATAATATAATTGCTCGTATAGTTGATCCTTATATAACGGTTTTAAATTCTCTTCCTAAAGTAGCTCTCGGCCCTCTTATTATTATCTGGGTTGGTGCTAGTACAAATTCAATTATTTTTATGTCTTTACTTATCAGTACATTTATTACAATTATAAATATATATAATGGATTTATTTCTACAGATAACAACTATATAATTTTACTTAAAAGTTTTAAAGCTAATAAAAGAAAAATCTTTTTTAAAGTTATTCTGCCTAGTAATGTAGTTACAATAATTAATGCTTTAAAAATTAATATTTCTATGAACTTAATCGGAATGTGAGACATATGTAGAGAAAACTGTATATTTTTTATGTTAGACTAGCTAACATTCCAATATATCTTTAATGTCTTCCCATCTACAACTATTTTATCTAGTAATTGTTCTATGACATTTCGTTTTTCTTTAAACTCCATACTAGTCCAAACAGATTCTAGATTTTTTATTTTATCATAAGTTTTGGTTGCTCTTTCTTTTTCTTTTATATCTTCTAGCTCTTTTATTATATTAGACTTTTCACTTGTCAATTTAGCAAGTTCGCATTTTATTTCCTCATTTGCTATATTGTCTGAAAGCAGTTGAATCAAGTTTTCAATCTTTTTCTGTGTCTTATCAAGTCTGATATTTAGTTCATCTACAAGATTTGTTTTAGATAAGTCAAAAGTCTCTCTAAACAAATCTTCATTTAAAGACATTGCAAATAATTGTTCTAAGAAGCTATCTTCAATTTCAAAACTATCAAGTCGTATATTATTACAATTTGGATCTTTAATAAGTTTCGGCTTACTCTTTTGTTGGGAGTAGCAATAACAAATAATTCTTTGTCCCCACTTTTGATAACGATATTTTGCTCCACAATTGCCACAATATATTTTACCTGATAACAAATAATGACTAGCATGTTGGTTTTTGCTTCTTTGCTTTTCTATTTCTTGTAATTGCTCGTATTCTTCTTCACTAATTATAGCTTCATGTCTACCATCAAAAAGTTCTCCTTTATAGGGAATCTTTCCTAGATTCGTTTTGGAACTTAATATTCCCTGAATCCATGCTTCATCATATCCTGTTACTTTAGAAAGTTCATTATAACTATATCCTTGCATTCTTAATGTTTTCATCAAATCGAATATTACTTTTCTTTCCTCGTTGATGACAAGCATACCTGAAGACTTATCATAATCATAAGCAAATGGAGTTTTACCTCCACCTCTCCAGTAACCGTCTTCCGCCCGTTTTTTCAGTCCTAATCGTGTTCTTTCTAGAATCGTTTCTCTTTCAAGTTGAGCAAATACGGAAAGTATTCCAATCATTGCTTTTCCAAATGGAGTTGTTGTATCAAAGTTTTCTCTTATCGATATAAAACCAACATCATATTTATTAAATATTTCCTCAATTAAATAAAGAGTGTCTTTTTGACTTCTTGAGATTCTATCTAATTTAAAAACTAATACTGTATCAATTTTCCCATCTTTACAATCTTGAATCAATTTCTGAATAGCAGGTCTTTCCAAATTTTTTCCACTAAATCCTGGATCAGTATAAATTTCGAAATCTTCCCATTCTTTACTTTTAAGATAACTTTTCAACAAATCTATTTGAGCATCTATTGAATAACCTTCTACTTGCATATCAGTTGATACACGAACATAAAGAGCTTTTATTTTTTTTACTTCTGCTTTTATATTATCAATAATGTTTTCCTCCTTCTTTTATAAAAGCATTTTTTGTAAAAAAACTTGCAACTACATAATACCATTTTTATACAAAAAATGAAATCTTTATATTTTTTACGCTTCTTTTAGGTACTTCTTTAGTAATGTATATATTAAAGGATAATTTAGTATTATTTCTTTAGGTTCAATTCTCTTTCCATCCTTATTATAGTTCTCAACACTCATATAAACAGCTCCCTCTTTAAATTATATTTTTAAGACACAAGACTGATTACATCAAAAAAAGACTAATTAGAAATTCTACTTTCTAACGAGTCTTTATAGTTTTCTAAATACTCTATATACTTTGTTCTAAAATACTTTTCATTTAGCCATTTAATACCAATAGCGGAAACATAGACTTTACCATACTTAATATATTTAAGAGGATAAGGAAAATGTTTCTGCATCCTATTTGTTGCTACTCCTATGGCATTTTTTGTTTTGTTAAAATGAATCCTTAAATATTTTAAAGGCAAATCACAATATTCCATTCTTTCATGTGGAATTTTTAAATAATCTTCTAGCACTTCAATATAACTTTCAAGAAAATTAATTTTTAAATCTTTTGGATTTCCTTTTTTTAATTCTACTTCTTTAAACCAAATTAAGCATTCTATTGATACATAAGTTATAGTAGAACCATCTACTGTGGACTTTCGGTTACGAAATGCATTGTACCATTTAGGATTTCGTTTTAGTTTCTTTATAATCTTAAAATGTTCTTGATAAGAATATGAGAGTTCTTTACAAAGAATATTATAAGGTTCTACATAAATTTTTCCTATAAAAATTCCTCCTTTTCTTTAAAATTTGGGGTTACTGAAATTTATCATTTTTACTATTTAAAGTATCAAGCATGGTGTCTACACACCCATTTTCTTGTTAGGGCATATCCCTAAGACCCTCTATTAGTCTCTGACAGTTTAGGGATTTTTTCAAAAATCTATTATTAATTTTTTAAAACTAACAAATTTCACTGATAACCTTTGCAAAAATTCTTGCTTATAACTTCATGTTTTATTTATAAAATTCACGCTCCTTTCTTTCAAAAGTATAAAAACGGACATGAAAAAAGAGGGACAATATATCTTCCTAAAGTCCAATTTTATATTTTTAATCAACCTATATCAGTTCATATTGAACTAGATATTAAAATAATTATATATGATTATATGAAAACTTTAGACAAAAACTTATAACTAGCAATACTTACTTTTTGCCAAAGAAAAAACCTACAAATTTGTAAGTTTTTATCCCATCTTCTAATTATCCTATATTACCATAATAGCACATTTTTTTAGGACACGCAATGGTCACTTTTTGAAAAATCTAATGCTAAAATGGTACTAATTCCTTATAAACAAAGGAAAAATAGATAAAATTTTTCTTAATATAAATCACTTTTTATATAAAACTGTACTAAATGACTTATACATTATAAAAGAGAGAAATCTAGTTAAATTTTTCTCTCTCATTATAATTTATCTATATTAACATAATAACACATTTTAAGCGGAAGGTAAACGGAAAATCAAAAATTTATTACACTCACTTTTCCCTTTATTTATAAGGATTACCAGAATTTTTTAAAAACTATTTTTTACACTTTTTCAAATAAACAAAAAATTTAGTTAAAATTATTCTTTTACCATTTCTCCACTTTTAAAATTCTATAAATTTTCTATTCATATCATCATCTCTTTATTATTCCACCATGACATTTTAATACATATACCTGTTTATCATTTTTATATATAGATTCTTCTCCTTCAAAGTAGTTAATGTCTCCTGATACATCAAATGTATATCTATATTCACCATTAATATATTCTTTTGGTCCTCTAACAGGTAATATACTGTCACTGCCAACTTGCATAAGAGCAGGTCTTAATGCTTTATCAACTGCTTCTTCACTCAAAGATTCATCTAAAGTAATTCCATAATAATTCATTCCCCATATCGGTGTATCTATATTTTTATAAACGACTTCTTCTCCCATAAAGTTAGTTCCACCAAAATAAGTATCATGATATAACATATTACCATTATTGTATTCATAGTCATAAGAGCCTTTTCTTGAAGATTCTTGTTTTTTTACATTTTCGTTTGCATAAGTTTGTTTCTTAGCTTCAATCAAAAAATCTAATATCTCTTTGTTCATAATCATTCACCTCCATAAAATATTTCTAAATTAATCATCTTTTAATAACTCATCATATATAACATCATCACTTGGATCAAACCCTGGACAATCCACAAGTATTGCTGTAAATTTACCTTTAAAAGCATATTTAGTATTCTTAGGTACAACTAACATTTCGCCACTTTTAATATCTACCTTTTCATTTTCAAAAACAAAAGTTGCACTTCCATCTATTAAATAATAAGTTCTATTAGAATTAATATTTTTCATAAATGGATGTTTACCATCTAAATGCGTTCTAACAATAGAATAACCCATATTACTATCTTTCGATAAATAATTATCTACTACATATCCTGTTTCAACTTCTATACTTTTACTTTTATCAAAAGCTATTTTTAATGGTTTAGTCATAAATTCACCTCATTTATTTAAAATAATTTTCATCAATTAAAGGAACAATATCTATTGCTGGTTCTTCATATGGATGAACTTCTCTTAATTTAGAAATTACTTTTTTAACCTTATCGACATCACATACAATTTCTAACTTTTCTTCCTCCACAAATTCTAGATTATTTTTTTCTCCAATATATGGATTAGCATCATCATTTGGTCTAAAAGTCCCTGTTGATTTTGTTGATGAAGTACAATAAGTATAATTTCCTATTATTCCTGCACCAGCCTCACACATTGCATTTCTTACATCTTCCACATTTTCTAATGGTGTAGTTACAAAAATTTTTACTCTATTAATATCAAAATCCATATTAATCTCCTTTAAAATTTATATTATAAATATTTTAATAAATCAACAAATTCCTTATATCCTGATTCAGAATTTAAATGCCCTCCACCAGAAATCATAATTTGATTTTCAGTTATAGTGTCAGCAAATTCTTTTTCAGCTTCATATTTAACATAAGGATCATTATCAGAGTAGAAACAAACAATATCATCACAATAGCTTTTTACTTCGGCAGGTTTATCAAAATACATACTTTCATTTACAGCATCATAATCTTCATCAATTCCTAGATAATTATTAAAGCCACAAACAAATACTAATCGCTTAACTTTAACCTTGTTTTGTACTAAAAACTTACAAATGAAAATAGGTGCTATTGAATGAGCAAATATAATTGTATTTTCATTTAGTATTCCTGAATCTAAATAACATTTTAGTAATTTAGACCAATTTTCATAATTTTGATAACCCACTCCTATTGGAAAATCTGGAGTATATACTTCTAAATTTTTACTTTCAATTTCTTTTCTTAAATACGGGAACCAATTAGCAAATGGATTTCCAAAACTTCCATGTATTATTAAATAGTTATTCTTCATTTTATTGCCTCCTATTTATTATTAATCTACATATTTGTGTTGTTCACTAGTCCAAGCTGGGGTACAAGGAACTGCTGCCTCAAAATTACCATCAAAAGCATAACATTCATTTTTATTAATAAGAATTACATCTCCTTGATTAAAATCTATCTTTTCATTACTATCTTTTAAATACATAATGCCATTACCATTAATAATATATAATAATTCTTTACAATTTGTATTTATTTGAAATCCTGTTTTTGGACTTCTACTATTTATTTTTATTACTGCAAAATTTATGTCTTTATCTGATGATGGATAATCCATTCCTGAATAACCATCTCCACTATAAAATTCAGCTTTTTCTTTCTTTATAAATTCCATTTTAATCTTTCCTTTCGCTTTTTAAATAAATTGCCAAATTCTATTATATTGTTTCATTTGTTTTTCTTTAGCTATCTGTGCTACAGGATGATACAAAGGAACAATGACAAAATTTTCCATTTCTATTATAGGATAATTTTCTATTGTTTTGGTTAGATTTTCTTCTATTTTAAAATCATAAGTATTAGCAAGTGAATATAAAGGGTAATATCCTAAAGTTAATATTACTTTTGGTTTTACTATCTCTATTTGTCTAAGCAGAAACTCTTTACAATTTAGTGTTGAACATTTTAAATTAATATTATTTCCTCTATAATTACTGCCTTTTCTTCCACACATAATAGCGTTGGTAATATAAATATTATCTATAGAATCAATTTTTCCATTAGAAGATTCTACTAAATATTTTGTAAGTTGTTTCTTAGTTAGACTCTTTTCATCTTCTATTAGTTTGATCCAATTTTCTTTTATTTGACTTTCTAAATATTTTTCATTTAATTTTTTCATATCTTCAAAAGGCCCCCAGTCTTGTCCTATTATCATAATCTTAGAATCTAGTCTATTATACCAATCAGTCCAGATTGAAGGTATTTCTTTAGCAAATTTTGTGTTCTTATAAATATTAATTAGTGAGCAATCAATATTATTTTTTGAATGCATTGATATACATTTTTCACATTTACTCATATCATTTATTAATCCATCAAATAACTCAGTTTTAATGATTGTCACCACCTTAATACTTAATTTATAAATTCAGTTATTCGAATTTTTTGAATAACTTAACATTATTTACTGCATGTATTTTTTGAACCTATCTAATTTTTCGATAAGTTGAATTTTTTTATCTATCTCAATTTTCCTTTTTTAAAACTTTCTTATCATTCCAAACTTCATTTGTATGTTGGGTAAGTGCCATTATAAATGCTTCTCTTGTTAAATCTATCCGACTAATTATTCCATTAGTGACAAAACTAATTCCACCTTTTCCACTTCTTAAATCATTTTTCTCAAATATTTTATCCATTACTTTCCCAAGATCTGTAGAAATAATTTCATTTACATATTTATCAGGTACTGGAAATGCTGGACTTGTTCCCCAACTTTCATAACCGTTTTTATCTTTTATAACTGCAATATTTATAATTACCCATTTTCCTAATAAATTAGTTATTCCAGATTCAACTCCTAAAAAATATTCAGCATCTATTTGATTTTCTTCTGCATATTTCATTAAATTATTTACACGATTTCTTGCACCTTCATAAATTTCGTTATTTAAAGGTTCTTCGCCTACATCTGATGAAACTGGTATTCCTTCAATTTCAAATTCTTCAAAATAATTTTTAAATGCTTCTGTTGCTCCTTCAATTTTTCCTGGATTTTTTGTACCTATTAATACTTTCATTTACTTTACCTCCTTAAAACCATTTCTACTCCATAACCATAATGGTGTATGGATATCAATTGGTTTATATTTTGTTCCTTTAAATAATTCATTCCATCTATCAATTACTATTAACTGAACATCACTTCTATTTAATTCTTCATTTGTAATTAAACCCAATCTATGTGTTGCCTTTACTACATGAGTATCAGGAGCAACTGTCAGATTTTCTATATTTTTATATTTTCTATTGGTATATTGATAGATAACATATAGCCAATAATTACATATTTTAGTTCCTGATAGATAAGGAAACTTTTTCTTATTTTCCTTTTGTATAAAATTTCTAATCTTATCTACATCATTATCTAGTGAATCAAATAATTTTCTAACATCTCCATCATATAATTCTACAAATGTATTACATAGTGATAACCATATTTCAGTTTGTTTTTGTTTTTGTAACGCTATTTTATATTTAGTAAGTGCATATTGTACTTCTTCAAAACTTTTCTCTAAACAAATTTTAGGATTAAATACAAATTTAGTTTCTTCATCATTATAAGTCTTTAGTGCACTTTCCCATAGAGTATAAGAATTTCTTTGATAATTTAATGCCATAGGTAATGTGAAATAAATATAGTTTTCGTTAGATGATTTTTCAAAATGTGGATTAGCATCTTCTGGCATTACTTCTCCACCAAGTTCGCCAGTTTTATGCATTTTAATTAATTTATCAACAATCTTTAATATTTCATCTTTATTCATTCTCATACTCTCAACTCCAATTAATTTTAATCATCTTGTTTACTATTTTTATCTCCAATTTGTTTTAATTCATTAATACTTTCTAAATAATGAATTTCTACATCACTTGGTAAACTATTAATTCTTTCTTTAAAAATATTATACTCTTTTTCAACATGGTTCATCGCATATTCATGACTTATCTTTCCAGAATCTTGTAAAATATCTTTTCTATTCATTGTTAGAAAATAATTTAATTCTTCTATCCAATCAGACATTTTCATTGGTCTTTCTTCAATTGCTTGCAATTCTGCATAATCTAAATACATTGAAACAATTCGATTCAAAATATCTAATTCTTTTTCCGTTAAATAATTTTTGGCTATAGTAGTTTCATAAAAACTAGGTATTTTACCTTCAAAAGAAGTTAAACCCATAAAATCTTTATTACCATCAGCTCTCTCAACAATTACTTCAGCAGCTGTATGCCCATGTGCTGCCCAATGCATCTTATTTTGTACAGTTTTAAAAAATTCTTGTGTAATTTTAGCTTTTGGATCATAATCTACTGAGGTAGCATATATATCCAATATTTTTCTCCAAAAAATTTTTTCTGAAGAACGAATATCTCGAATTCTTGAAAGTAATTCATCAAAATATAATCCACCACCAGCACGTTTTAATAAATCATCATTCATTGTAAAACCTTTTTGAATATATTCTGTTAATCTTTCATTTGCCCATATTCTAAAGTTTGTACCAACATTTGATTTAACTCTAAAACCAATCGCAACTATCATATCTAGATTATAGTATTTCATATTATATGTTTTACCATTTGAGGCAACTGTTCGGAAATTCCGAACAGTTGAATCTTCTTCTAACTCGTGTTCCTCAAAAATATGCTTAATGTGTTCTGAAATGTTTGATTTACTAGAATTATATAGATTAACCAATTGTTCCTGACTTAGCCATACATTATTATCAACCATTTTAACTTCAATATTGTTTAATCCATTTTTATCCTTATATATAACTATATTACCATGTTCCAAAAATTCCATCTCCTTTCATTGTAATATTTTATCTAATAAGTTCCTCTAATTTTTAGAGTAACTGTATTTTAGAACTACCGAGAAAATCTCGATAGTTGCATATTCATTTAATTCACTTTATTTTACTTTTAGTATTATCAAAATCTGGTAAATATCTATTTATCCAATTTTTAACTACACTTTCGCCAATACATAAATTACCATGTCCAGTTCCCAAATTATGGTTGATTTTTCTAGTGCCGTGGAAATCACTGCCACCACTCATATACATACCTTTCTCTTCACAAATTTTTACTAAATAATCTGATTGTTCTTTTGTAAAAGTTGTATAAAAACATTCTAAACCATCCAATTGATAATTATCTATAATATTTAATAACTCATTTGAAATGTTAGGTGAATAAGCAAAAGTGTGAGCTAAAAATGCAAGTCCACCTGATTTATGTATCATTTCAATAGCTCTTTCTAAACTAGGAAACAATGATGACTCATCAACATATAATGGACTTTTAGGATTGTAAACTTCATTTCTAGTAAATCCGCTTGGTGTATTTATTGACTCTTGATTTAAGAAAAATTTATAATTTTCGGGATGTTTTTTTATTTCAATAGCAAAAGCAGGTCTACATGATTCAACTTTTGGATTAAATTGGATTCTATTTTCATCAAAAATAACACCAATTTTTCTATATTGATTTTTTATTAATTCAAATTCTCTTAATTGTTTTTCTTCAAATGTCAATACATTATCATTTAGAAATTGTTGCATAGTTTCTAAATCAAATCCATATCCCAGCACTTCTATTGTTTCACCTTTATAAGTTGTTGTTATTTCAATTCCAGATATTATTTCACCATTAAACTTATTTCTTATATTTTGATTCTGTAATTCAAAATGTGCTTGTATAGTATTATGATCAGTTATTGATAACAAACTTAAACTTTCTTTTTGAGCTTCATTTAAAAGTTCTTCTACACTAGAACTTCCATCAGAGTATGTGGTATGCGAATGAATATCAATCATAATAGCACCTTCTTTCAACTCAATTATACCATTTTTCCTACTAATTTAATATAGGTATTACCATATTTCATGCTCAATATCCTCA
Organism: uncultured Bacilli bacterium; assembly: GCA_910576925.1. GTDB lineage: Bacteria > Bacillota_I > Bacilli_A > RF39 > UBA660 > UBA2730. The sequence continues at coordinate 58,134 of CAJTKB010000004.1, forward strand.
TCAATATCTTTAAACCAACCTAATTCTTCATCCCATTCTATTTCATTATTTTTAAGTCTTTCTATATTATTTAAAATAGATTGTTTTAAATATCCAAATTTATTTGTTATTATTTCACCATTTTCATCCATAAAATTTCTTTCTAATACTCTTGGTATAATGTAGTGCAAAATCATCAGCAAATCCTTTATTTCATACTCATATAATAGATTTTCAAATAACTTATCATAATTATAAATATCAGTATCATCTGCAGTAATATATTTTCTGTCTATTAAATCAATAGTTAGAAAATTATGATTAGCTTCAAAAATATTATTTTTGGTTTTATCTTCTTTATCTGTTTGTTCTTTTATACTTTGTTTATTAGTATTTAGTTGTGTATCATTTTCAAGATGTTGAAAATCAAGGTATTGGTTTTCGGTATCTTGCTTTTGTATACCTGGTTCTAAATGAGGTTCTTCATAGATATTATAAATATATTCGATTTTCTTACTTTCAGTTTGATTAGGATATAATTTAGTAATTATTAAATAACCATTTTCTTTTAATTCAGTTAGAGTATTTCTTAAAGAGGTTTTACTTTCTTTTAAATTAGATTCAAGTCCTGCAAGTGAATAGTCCCAATCGTCTGGCAAAGATAACATATAAGAAAGAAGTCCTTTCGCTTTTAAACTTAGATTTTTATTTTGTAGATGGTGATTACTCATAATTGTATAATTTTTCTTCTTTTCAACCTTAAATACAGCCATTATAATCACCCTTTCTATTATTTTTAAACATGAAAAAATCCTAATTTCTTAGGACTCTAAATCAAAGATATTTTCTTCAAATAATTCTTTAAATGGTTTAATAAAGTATTTCCAGTTATCAGGCACTTTATCATTGCCACTTTTTACATAATCAATTCCGTTGTAATATGTACATTTTAATATCCAATAGTATTTATCATAATCATAGTTTTTACCATAATGACCATTCCATAAATTAGGCTTATATTCCTTAAAACTAGAAAGAATTTTATTTTTGTTTTTAATTGAAAGCGATTCATTTTCTTTAATACATATCCAATTAATTCTTAAAGAATATTTTGGATTATCTTTATCACTAAAATCAAGGCTATATCTATAGTAGTTATTCTTAATACAGATGATAAGGTTAATGATTGATATATCAACTGTATACATAACTTTTCTAGATTGAAAAGTATTTTTGCATGTCTTACAATAACGATTCGGTAAATGGCTTATTAATCTTTCACCATCAAAGTCATATTTTTCAAAGCCTTTGCGATAGTTCTCATTTAAACCAATATCTTCCTGATTAATATAATTCTTTTTATCTTTCTTTTCTCCTAAATAACTATAGGCAATATTAAATGTATTATTACTATTACAAAACGGACAATTTGCTTTTCCCATTTAATTCCTCCAAACTTCGCAAGTTCTTAAACAAAAAAGCCTTTATTCATAAGTTCTCCCTATATGTCTTTAATCGGAGTTATTATGGGAGAATTATTAGTTTCTAAAAGCGGGCTTGGTTATTTAATTATGTATGGTTCACAAGTATTTAATATTAATCTTGTTATTACTAGTGTAGTAATTCTTGGTATTCTTTCTTATCTTATGTACTTTGTAGTAGATAAATTAGAAAATTATGTAAATAAAAAAAGAAGTTAAATATAAAAATTTCTATTTAAAAAGTGTTTTAGGTATTATATACTTAAAATATTTTTTTATTTCTAAGAATACTATATTATTTAAATCTATTAGTTTACTGGAAATTCTGTATTTATATAATCTGTGTTAATATACATCTCTCATTTTTATTAACTAAAATCTTATCCTATCATATTATTTCAACAATATTTAAACTATTTAATTAATTAGTATATTTTTGTAATATTACATTATATATTTAAAGTTTATTATGCTATAAAGAGACCCTAGAAAATATTAAAGACTAATAAAAAATATATTCATATTCGACTTTTATTACAGTATAATATTAATGTAGGTAGGGTGATTTATTATATGAAATTTAATTTTGATAAAAAAATTGTTATTTGCTTTGTATCAGTTTTTTTATTAGTAATATGTAGTGTTATTTCTCTTGTATCTTTTAGTAAAGAAAAACCAATACTTAAAAATACAAAAAAAATAACTGTAACAGTACTTGGGGTAGAAGATGGTAAGGTTACAGTACAAGATAAGGATAAGATTATTTATACTTTCAGTTTGAATAATTTGAAAGCTGATATAGGTGATAGTTTACTTATTGAATATACTGGAATTTTAGATAAAAATCGTAGTATACAAACTAATAAAGTTATAAATTATAGTGTTATTACTGTTTCTAATGATGAAGATGGAATACCAACTGATTATCAGGATAAAGGTATATTTAGTAATTATTATATTTTAGCTTATGATAAACTTCAAAAAATGTCTCTTGATGAAAAAATAGGTCAATTATTTTTGGTTCGATATCCTGATAACGAACAAACTGCTGTCAGTGATTTGATAAAATATAATTTTGGAGGATTTGTATTTTTTGCTAGAGACTTTAAAGATAAAAATGCTGATAAAGTTAAAAATATGATTAAAACTGTACAAAAAAATGCAAATATACCGCTTCTTACTGCTGTTGATGAAGAAGGAGGAACTGTTGTTAGAGTTAGTAGTAATCCGCTTCTTGCTAGTGAAAAGTTCAAGTCATCTCAAGAGCTTTATAATTCTGGGGGCCTTGATTTAATAAAAGATGATACTATTAAAAAGAGTAAATTATTAAACGAATTAGGTCTTAATCTTAATTTAGCTCCTGTTGTTGATGTTGCTACTAGTTCATCTGCTTATATGTATAATAGGAGTTTAGGTCAGAGTACTAGTGTAACTTCTGATTTTGCAAAAACTGTTATTGATGCTAGTAAGGGTGGAGGAGTAAGTTATACACTTAAGCACTTCCCCGGATATGGTAATAACAGTGATACACATACTACAGGATCTGTTGATAATAGAAGCTTTGATGATATCTTAAAAAATGACTTACCTCCTTTTAAATCTGGTATAGAAGCTGGAGCTGAAGCAGTTTTAGTTAGTCATAATACAGTAAACAGTATTGATCCTGATAATCCTGCTTCTCTTTCTAAAAGTGTGCATAATCTTCTTAGGAATGAGCTCTCATTTACAGGAGTTATAATTACCGATGATTTAGCAATGGGAGCTGTTAGTTCTATTGATAATGCTGTTGTAAAAGCAATTTTAGCTGGAAATGATTTAATTATTACAACAGATTATAAGAGTGATATTTCTTCAGTTAAAAACGCTATCGAAAATGGTAGTATTAGTGAAAACCTTATAGATAGAATAGCATTTAAGATACTTTCTTGGAAATATTATAAAGGTTTAATGTTTGATCATCAAAAATAATTCTAATATAAAAAGCTGCTTTACATAAAAAGCAGTTTTTTTATATTTCTTCTTGTTCTTTTAAAAGTTTTATTCTTTTTTTTACAAGTAGTATTATTTCTAATGGAGCATCAATTCTAGGAAGTATTAAAAGACTATCGTGTAGTTTTGTAATTAATGGATAAGTATCTTTCACAAGTTCTGCTTCTTCTTTATAATCAAAGTCTAATATTCTATTTTCCTGAACAAAGTATTTTATATAATTTTCGATTTCTTTTAGTAGATATACTTTTAAATCATACTCATCCATTTCTTGAATTCCATAGTATGCTGCTACTAAATATTTATATTCGTCTATTAATTGATCCATATTAGTACTTCCCTTCTTTTTTATTATATCAGTATTATATATTATTATGAAAGTTATATTAAATGTTTATTTTTTTGCAAGTTTTATTATTTATTATAAATTAGGATAGCTTCTTCATTATTTGTATAGTATTTTACTACATATTTGAGATTAAATATTTTAAGATAATTATAAAAAGTGTTTATAAGTTTTATGATATATGCTTGACTTTGTTTTATAATTAAGAAACAGGAGTAAAGTTTATGGATATAATCATTATTTACTTCCAACTATTATACTATTTGGTAAATCTACTGTATTAATGTCTAATTTTTTTATTATCACCGAAATATTCTTTTAATATTAAAAGATACTCTTTTATGTTTTTTATATTTATATCAATTTTGTATCTAACGTAATTTTTTCCATTTATAATTTTATTGTTAAATATAATTTTAACATATATTTTATAAAATTTTAAAACTAACTAAGCTATTTTAGTTAGTCATAATTGTTATCAAAATATTAATAATTTTCATATTGGTTGTCATAAAGCCTTTTGTACTCGTCATAATTTCTTTTTAATAGATCATATGTATTTTGTGATAAATACATTTTTGTTTGATATGAATATGAGTAATCTCTTATTATTTTATTTTCTATATCATTTATTATTAAGTTATATGCTTCTTTAAAATTAATATCATAATTAGGATATAAATTATATATTTTGAATTTTTTATCATTGTATTCTTCTATGATATAATTTTCTTTTTTTAGAGTATTAATTTCTATTTTTGCTTTTCCATCTTCTATAGTATTATCAATAACATATTGATTATATTTATTTTCTATATGTGGAAATATTAAAGTGTTAGAATCAACATTTATGTACTCCGTATTAACTACTAAATCTAGCTTATCTATTCCTTCTATATAGTCATAGTCTAATAGATTTATAGCCGTTAATCCAATAGATATTCCTATTATTACAAGACTTGCTATAGAAATTATAAATATTTTTTTAAACTTTATTTCTTTACTTACTATAAAATTATAAAGAAATTCTATTAGACAATATGTTAGTAAAACGGCGCCTGTTAATCCTAGTGCTATCAATAAAAATATTACTGCATATATAGTATGATAAAAGCTTATAACTCCTAATATTATTAATGAAACAAAACCAATTATTATTGGTACGATAAATATACAAGCAAAGAATTTTAAAATTAGTATAATTATTTTAGTAAGAAAATTGTAAAAGTTCATACTTGAATGTTTTGGATCTCTTATTATTATTTTCTCTTTTTTAGCTTTTTCATAAATATATTTTTTTTCAGATTCTTTGTCAAATGGTTCTTCTATTACTTTTTTTATAGCATTATTATCTTCTATTGTCACAAAATAATCTAAATATCTTATCTTAAATAAATGAATAAAAATTATAATACTTAGAATTAGAGAAATTATAATAATTAGATTGAATAATATATTTTTTAGTTCAAAACCTATGGTAGGTATTCTTCTAAACCAATCTAATATGAGCGAATCTATTGCATTATCGATTATAGCTGATGCTATTATTAGTATTATTATTAGTAAAGACATTTCCATAATACATTTTATTTTTTCTTTTAACTTCATACTACAAAACATATTATATGTTTTAGTAATGAATGCTAAAAATTCTTGCATATAGGAGTTAAAATTTAACTTATTAGATGAATTTGTACTATTTATTGTTCCATCATCTAATAAATCTTCAAGAGTACAATTTAAAATCTTTGTCATTTGAATTATTTTTTCCATATCTGGATAGGATGATCCTGACTCCCATTTTGAAACCGCTTGGCGTGAAACATTTAGTTTATCTGCTAACTGTTCTTGGCTTAGGTTATTATTTTTTCTTTTTTTGGCTAGTTTATCACAAAACCTCATTTTGCCACCTCCACCAAAATTATATTATAAATATTATTGGTAGCAACATACATTTTCGCTATCTTTTTGTATAAATTTAGTTGCATTTGAACCTTTTTTATTCATTTTCTCTATTTTCGTATGATAAAAGTTCTTTAATATCCTTTTCTGTAAGCTTAGAGAAAGAGTTTTCACCACTACCAGAATCTATCAATTTATCACTTAAAATTTTCTTTTTATTTTGAAGTTCTAATATTTTTTCTTCTATTGTTCCTTTGGAAATAAATCTAATTACTTCTACAACATTTTTTTGACCTATTCTATGTGCTCTATCAGTCGCTTGATTTTCTGCTTGTGGATTCCACCATAAGTCTAAATGAATTACGACATCTGCACTAGTTAGATTTAATCCTGTACCTCCTGATTTTAACATTATGAATAATACATTGGTGTTATCGTTATTAAATCTTTCTACTAATTCTACTCTTTTTTTACTTGATACTGAACCATCTATAGTATATGATGTTATATTATTTTTATCAAGTTCATTTTTAGCTAGAGAAAGAGCTGTTTTAAAACTAGTAAATATTAGTATTTTATGTTTATTACTAACTATTTCTTTTACTACTTTTACAAACTCTTCCATTTTTCCACTTCCACCCTCATAATTGGTGAAAAGTATTCTTGGATCTATGCAAATCTGTCTTAATTTAGTTAAAAGTTGAAGTATTAAAAATCTAGCTTTATTTATCCCTTCTCCTTCTAGTATTTCTTGCATTTCTTTATTTACTTTTTCAAGCTCTGCTAAATATATTTTTTTCTGTTCTTTAGTTAATTCAACATAGATATTATTTTCTATTTTATCTGGAAGATCTTTTATTACATCTTTTTTCTTTCTTCTTAAAACAAATGGTTTAATTATATTATTTAGATTTTGAAGCTTCTCATTAGTATCATTATCAAAGTCTCGTACTTTATATTTCTTACCGAAATTATCAATATTCCCTAAAAATCCTGGCATAATATAGTCAAAAATACTCCACAATTCTACAGTTGAATTTTCAATTGGTGTTCCTGTTAAAGCAATTTTAGTATCTGCTTGAATGCTTTTTACTGTTTTAGTTACTTCTGTGTTACTATTTTTTATATTTTGAGCTTCATCTATTATCATTACTTTAAAATTAATAGATTGATAGAATTCCTTATCTTCTCTTAAAAGTCCATAAGTCGTTATTAAAACATTATATTTTTCAGCATTATTTTCTTCCTCAAGCCTTTTTTTCTTTAAACCTGCTAAAACTTTATGTTTTATATTAGGTTCGAATTTTAAAAATTCTTGTTCCCAATTGTATGCTAGAGATGTTGGAGAAACTATTAGAAACTTATAATTTTTATCTTCTTTTAATAACTCCTTAATAAAGTAAATTGTTTGAATTGATTTTCCTAATCCCATTTCATCTGCTAGTATTCCACCAAAACCTGTTTGATTAATATTATATAACCATTTAACACCTTCTAATTGATAATCTCTTAACAACTCCTTCTCTTTTTTATTTAATTTTATTTTTGAATCTTTATAAGTATTAAATTTATCAATTAATTCTTTGAATAGATTATTGGTTTTAATTATATGATATTTATTATTCTTAAGACTATCTAGATATATTGCCCTGTATTTAGGAATCGTCCCTTCGCCACTTTCTATATCTTTTTCTTTTAAATTCATATCTTCTGTTAAAGCTTGCAATTCTTTTAAGTCCCTATCTTCTTCTAGATTAATAATATCTCCACTTTTTAAACGGAAATATTTCTTTTTATTTTTAAGAGATTCAAAAATATTTACTATTTCATCTTCTTTAATATCTCCAAGATCAAAGCTATAACTCATAATATTATCATGCCCTATTGAGAAAGTACTTGATACATTTGTCTTTTTGATTATATTTACTTCCTTTAATTTTTCTGAAGTGTATGTTTCATATCTTTCTGTTAAATCTAGTAGTCCTTTTTCAAGAAAGTTGGCTATATCATCTAAGTCTTCTAATAGCAGTTTCTTTTTATTTATATCAAAGTGATATTTGAATAATTCTTCTAATATTTTTGTCTCATAATCCTCGTCTCTTAAAATATTAGATTTCTCTTCAAAATAGTCTATTTCTAGATTATCATATTTAAATTTAAGATTACAGATTATTTTATCTCTATATAAATCAAAGTATAGTTTAGTAGTTGGCTCTTTTGATATTATAATATCATCTATTGTTTCATCTAGTTCGATATTATTTTTTATTGTTGGTAACATATTTTTCGAGAACATATTAATATCTTCTTTTTTAAAAATTAAATTATCTATATCATTTGCTAATAGTATCATTAGTAGATTTCTATCTTTTCTACTTAAATGATATAGTTTATTCTCTATCTGAATATATTCTAAATCTCCAGTTATAACTGTTATTTTATCAATATTTTCGAAATGTAATTTATATTTATCGTTTTCCTTATTTAATATTGTTGGTAAGGGATAATTGTCTTCCATACTGATTATTTTATAGCCATTTAAAGTGTATTCTGTATTTTTTAGTCTTTGTAATATATTTTTTAGACTATTTCTTCTTAAATGTAGTTGTTGATATGAGTATCTACATAGTTCTTTTAGTGATTGAATTTCATCGATTATCTCTTTATCATTATCATTAAAGTATTGGATTTCAGGATCATATGAGAAGTTTTTTCCAAGATATAGTTCCTCTTCGTTAGCAATAGCATCTAATATACTTGATAACTTATTATTAGAACATTTATATAATTTATTTAAACCTATTTCTAGGGATATATATCCTATATCATCAGAATATCCAAATGTACTATCTGTTGTTATATTAACTTTCAGTGTTAATTCTTGTTTCACTTTTTTTACTATTTTTTCTTCACCTAGAAATTGTAATACTGTTTTAGTGAAAGTAGTTAAAGTGTCATCACTTAATTCCTGATTAAAAATATCATCTTGATAGTGATATAGACATGCTGCTATGTGTTTACAACTCTTATATGACTGAAATTGTGGACAATTACATTCCAAATATGCAATATCTCCATTATTTTTGATTTCAATTTGACAGTCATAGTAATATATTCTTCTTTCTGATTCTACTTTAAAGTTATATTTAGTTATATCACTTTCTTTTTCTTTATACTCTAGTTTTAAATAATTTTGGTAATAATTTTTCCCTTTAATATAGTCTGGGTAATTTATATAGTATAATATTTCTCTTTCGTAATTCTTGTTATTTTTTTTAATAGTTGTTTGTAACATTTTATCACCTACTTCATATTTGTTTATTATACTATAAATTAACATTTTTGTCGCTGTTTTATTCATAAATTTAGAGCTTACTTTGAATATTTATAATTTTATATTTCTGGTACTCCTACATATTTTTTATTATTTACTTGAAAATATATTGTACATATAATACCAGCCATTAAAAAGCAACTTCCTAATAGTTTTATCGCAAACAAATTCTTTCTATTTTCACTTGCATTTTTATAATTTCTGTAACTTCTATAAAGAAATACTATATATAATATAAAGGTTACTAATAAAATTAGGTCAAATATATTATTGGCTTCTTTTTGATATTTATAGTCTTTAGTTATTACATATTTTTTTTGGATTTGATCACCATATATACTTAAAATACCTAGTATAATAAAAATACCAGATAAGAGGTCTTCTATATTTAATTCTCTCAATGTTTTTTGTATTTCATCATTGTTCATACTTAAGTATATTAACTATATTTTTAGTAAATACTAAAATTTATTAGTTATTTGATTATTATTTTTCCACAGTTTTTGTGTAATACTTTTGTAGACATTGTTTTCTTATTAAAAGGTGTTATTTGTTATTATAATACACTTTTTATGATAAATATCCTTTCTATTCTAAGAAAATTTTTCTTGTGATGAAATTAAATATCATTACTATTATTGTAGCAATTATTTTGGCAATTAAATAGTAGATGGATAGTTTATTAGTAGAAATCCACATAATCATATCATTTAAAAGCAAACCTATTATGCTAAAAACTATAAAAGTTATCATATTTTTTCTTTTATCTTTATTTTTATTTACTTCAAAAACCCATTTCACACTAGCAATGTAGTTATAAATTAATGAAATCACAAACGATAATGTATTAGCTATTATTACTGATAAATGAAAAATTTCTTTAAATAAATATAAAAATAGAAAGTCTATTATAAAGGCTGTTCCACCAACAATACCAAATTTAAATATTTGAATAAATAATTTTTCATTTTTTTTAGATACTTTAATATGAAGTACTTTTAAACAAATTTTTACAAATTCTGCAATCTTATCATTTGAATCTTTCATTTTTTACTCCTTTTATTATGTTATTTATTAGTTATTCTATTCCAAAACCTGTGAATGAAAGCATTAAGCTACCACAAGTATTAGCGGAATTTTCACAATATCCGTATTCACCAAGTGTAAAAAGACATATAAAAGGTACTTCATTAGCTTCTTTTAATAATTGATTATAAACTTCTTGTAATCTATCTTCTATAGCCGATTTTCTTGCTCCATTATGAATTAATAAATAGGCTGCTGGACTAGTAATTAAACTTTCTCTCACTTTTTTTAGGGTCTCTCCTACAGAATTAATTATTTCTTCTTTCGTTGTCTCTAATAAGATAACAGCTGTATCTTCTACTAATTTATTTCCTATGTTCATAGTATTATTAGTATTTCCAATCATTGGATGTCTAACTGCTAATAAGTTTCCTACTGGATCACTAATTCCTAAAGGATGAAAAACTGAAGATGTTAGCAAATTCATTCCTCTTAAATCTTCTTCATCTTTTTTTATCCATTGACTATATTTACTTAGCGAATTTTCATTATCTATAGTTACTAAAGTACGATTTTGTTCTACTTTAGTTATTATTCCTTTGATATTTGTTTTATGGTATGCACCCGTATATTCTGTTACAATATCATTTTTAGTATAGAAAAAACATACTGCTACACCATTTTGAAATACCTTATCATTACAAATTATTTTCCATTTTCCCTCTATGGTGTTATCTGCTGCACTTCCTCCAAACATTGGTATGCGGCCTATTACGTCTTGTATTCCCATTAAGTAGTCTTCTTCTTCTCCGCCACTTGCAACCATATAGAAATATGATGGGACAGTAGTCATATTAGCATTTTTTATAGCATCTATGGCAACTTGTCTACCTATAAGTCTAGCATTTTTTCCTGCTTCGTGTGATGCTAGTCCTATTTTAAGTTCATTGCTTTCCATAGTCAACATTCCTGAAAAGCCATGCTCGCTTGTTATAATTCCATCAGGTACTATTATTGCTCCATTCGAGGTGCAACCGATTAGTGGAATATCAGTTACTGTTCTTATTCCCCTTATAATGTCCTTAGTATTTGATTCTGATGAAGTATATAAAAAGCCTATTTTTTCTTTTCCAGTAGTAGCTTTTTTTGCTGTTTCAATTCCTGAATTAAAGCTGTTTTCTTCTGTGCTATATCCAACTCTTGATTTCAACATAAATATCAGCTCCTGTTAATCTTTTTTGTGAGTAACTTTCAACTATTCATATGCTTGTTTATATATATTTAGAATATCATTTTCTGTTACTTCTCTTGGATTACCTGCTGTACATACATCATTTACTGCTTGATTTGCAAGTATAGTTAAATCTTCCTCTCTTATCCCAATTTCCTTTAGAGTCTGAGGAATTCCAAGTTTTACACTTAATGTTTTAATTTCCATTACTAATTTTTCAATTACCTCATTATCTGATAAATTTGTCATATCAAGTCCTAATGCATTTCCCATATTTCTGAATAGTTGTGGACATATCGGACCATTGAATTTTAGAACGTGTGGTAATAGAATAGCATTAGCAAGTCCATGTGGAGTATCATAATAAGCTCCTAGAGAGTGCGCCATAGAGTGAACGATTCCAAGTCCTACATTAGAAAATCCCATTCCAGCGATATATTGACCATATGAAATGTTTTCCATAGCTTCCCTATCATCTTCATTTACTGCCTTTTCTAAGTTTTTAAATATTAAAGCCATAGAATTTAAATGAAACATATCTGTCATTAACCAAGCTGATTTAGTTAAATATCCTTCTATCGCATGTGTTAGTGCATCCATTCCTGTTGCAGCTTTTAAATTTTTAGGCATATTATCCATCAAATCTGGATCAATTATGGCTACTATAGGTATATCATGAGGATCTATGCATACCATTTTTTTTGTACTTTTGTTATCTGTTATTACATAATTAATTGTTACTTCTGCAGCTGTTCCTGCTGTTGTTGGAAGAGCTATTAGTGGAAGAGCTTTATTTCTGGTACTTACAGCTCCATTTAGAGATACTACATCTTGATGTTCTTCATTTGTCATAATTATACTGATACCTTTTGCAGTATCAATAACACTTCCTCCACCTATAGCTACAATTACATCTGTATTATATTCTTTGCATATTTTGTATCCCTCTTGAACATTTTCTACTGTTGGATTAGCCTTTATATTAGAATATATTTTATAAGTTAAGTTCTCTACTTTAAAAAGGTTCGTTATAGGATCAACAATTTTTGAGTTTAGCAAGGTCTCGTCTGTTACTATTAAAACCCTCCTAAAATTTCTATTTTTTATTTCTGTTATTAAATCTTTTTTTGAACCCCTGCCAAAGTATGATGTTTCATTTAGTATTATTCTATTAGACATATCTATCCTCCTAATAATTTATCTATATTTTATTATAACATAGTTTTTAGTATAGGACTATTTTTTTATGAAAACTATACAATAAAGTACTACAATTTATAACGGAAAAAGCTTTTAGAATACATAAATTATTTCTATACTAATATAAAAACGTAGAATAAAAAAAATAATACTTCCTTAATTAAAAAGAATGTATTATTTTGATTATTGCTAACAAAGTTTATCATTCGATTTACTATTTAAAGATAAATCAGCAATTCTGCCATCTTTATAGGCATAATATCCAGCTGCTGCTATCATAGCTGCATTATCAGTACAATATTTTATTGGAGGAAATGATATATCTACTTCTAGTTCTATTCCCATATCAGTTATAGCTTTTCTTAAACCATTACTAGCAGCTACTCCACCAGCAATTACAATGTGTTTTATATTTTCGCTTTTTATAGCTTTCTTGGCTTTAATTATTATGCTTTCTATTGCTACTTTTTGAAAACTCGCTGCTAAGTTTTCTTTATTTATCTCTTGGCCTCTTTGCTCTTCATTATGGACTAAGTTTATTACAGCACTTTTCAATCCACTAAATGAGAAATTATAATCGTCATCTTTTAGTGGTAAAGGAAGTTTATAAGTAGCTTCTCCATTTTTTGCGAGTTTATCTAATTTTGGTCCTCCTGGGTAAGCTAAATTTATTACTCTAGCGACCTTGTCATAACATTCACCTATAGCATCATCTAATGTTGCTCCCAATTTTTGAAATTTATAGTGACTAGTCATTTTTACTAATTCTGTATGTCCTCCACTTACAACTATTGCTAAAAGTGGAAATTGTAGCTCTTTTACTAAATTATTAGCATATATGTGTCCTGCTATATGATGTACTGGAATTAGTGGCTTGTTATAAATAAATGATAAAGTTTTTGCAGCTTCTAATCCTATTAATAGAGAACCTATTAATCCTGGGCCATATGTTATTGCTATAGCATCAATGTCTTTCATTTTCATATTCGCTTTTTCTAAACATTCTTCTAATACTATTGTAATATTTTTTACGTGATTTCTACTTGCTATTTCAGGAACTACCCCTCCATAATCCTTATGTATATCTATTTGTGAAGAAATAACTGTTGCTATTTCTTCACAGCCATTTTTTACTATTGAAAAACTTGTCTCATCACAACTTGTTTCAATTCCAAGTATATATATATCTTTTTCTATCATTTATTTCACTATCCATTCTCTACATTTTTTGGTATATCACGTGTCATTAAATAAGCATCAACTCCATTATAATAAGATGCTCTATTCGCTACTATTCTATATTTATATTTTGTATATAATTTTATAGCTACATTATTATCTATTCTTACTTCTAGTGATGATTGCTTATTAGTTATTTCTAAATAATTTTGTAATAGTTTAGAACCTATTTTTTTATTTCTTTTATCTATTCTTACTTCTAGCTGATTTATTTCTGTTCTTTCATATATATCACTATAATAAATATACCCTATTACTTCATCATTTTCTATATATATTAAAATATTTCCATATGGATTTTTTTCTAATTCAGATATCATTTTTTCTTTATTAAAAAAGCTATTATTAATTATTTCTATATCATTTTTAGTTAGCTTTTCTATCACTACTTATCCTACTTTCTTCTGCTTCTGTTAATTTTAGATAGTTTGGATTTACACTATGAGGATTTATATTCTTTCTATTTTTATATTTATTTATTATCTTTAATATATTTGGTTTATATGTTGTTTTAATACCATCTATTTTTATTTCGTCATTTGTAATTATCAAATAGTCTGAAATGGATTCTAATTTCTTTTCTAGTAGGCTCAACTTCATATGCTGTGGAAACATAACTTCCTTCATATCTTTATCATATATAGCTGAATAAACATATCCTCTTCTTGCATCAATTATTGGTACAAAATAACTAGCTCTATCATTTGATATGGCCATTGCCTCTAAGCTACTAATAGTTGTAATCTTTACCTTTAAACTATGAGCATATATTTTAGCAATAGTAATACCAATTCTAATTCCAGTAAAAGAACCTGGACCATCAACTACAATAATTTTATCAATTTCAGTTGGCTTTATGTTAGTCTTTTCAAACATAGAGGCAATTTTAGGAACAGCATCTCTTGATAAATTTTGCTCTAGTCTTTCTTGTATTTCAATAAGTAGATCATTTTCATCAGAAATTCCAGCATATAAATAATTTAATGATGTATCTATGTATAAGACTTTCATAGTATGGCCTCACAGATATCTTCATATTTAGAGCCATGTGGTGTGATTACTATTATTCTTTTTTCTTCACCAACTACTTTTATGCGAATGTCTAATCTTTCTTCTGGTAAATAATCTCTGATAGTTTCTGACCACTCAATTATACAAATGCCACCTTTTTTATAATATTCTTCTATACCCAAATCATCTATGTTACCATCTAGTCTATATACATCCATATGATAAAGTGGTAGTTCACCACTTGTATACTCTTTTATGATATTAAAAGTTGGTGAAGTCACTTCTTCTTCTATTTCCAATGATTTGGCAAACCCTTTGGTAAAAATTGTTTTTCCACAGCCAAGATCTCCATCTAAGCAGATAATCATATTTTCAAATTTTTCAGATTCGATATTTTGAGCTAATTCTATTGTATCTTGCTCATTATATGATGTAATTTTATAATCCATTATTATCACCATATTCATTATATCAAAAGTAAAATGTAATGTTCAACAAAATATGGGAATTTTACATTTTTATGTAAAAGCAACTTATAACCTTTTAAATAATATTATATTTATATAAATACAATAAAAAAATCCACAAAAAAAGTGGAAAACAAAAAAACTTGGCAACTACCTATTTTCGCATACACTATCGTCGGCGTAAAGTGGCTTAACTACTGTGTTCGGGATGGAAACAGGTGTACCCCACTTG
>CAJTKB010000005.1 GCA_910576925.1 uncultured Bacilli bacterium
ACATAGACTGTAAACCTCCTTTAAAATTTATTCCACTTTCATTTTAGAATGGAGGCACATAATAAAAATTTAAAAAATTGTTGACAAATCATTAAAGAATGATTAAGATAGTAATCACCAATTCGATTTTAGGCGAATTGGTCGCTAGTATCACACTAGCCAACCCCTTTTTATTCTTTTTTAAGAAGCTGCCCTTCAGGGGGTGCAGCTTCAATAGACATTAAAAGACTATCTATCATTCGATAGTCTTTTTTATTATAAATATACAAAAAGGAACGTTTAAACGCTCCTAAACTATTATTCACTAGGTACAGAACCATCATTATTATCATTCCCACCATCAGTTTTATTATCTCCGCCTGATTCATCTTTATCACTAGGATCTTTCTCTTCATCTTTCTTATCATCTGCTTCATCGTCTTTATTTTCTTCGCTCTCATTATTATCATTATTTGATGGTTTCTTATTAGAATCATTATTAGATGAGGAAGAACTGCTACCAGATAAAGTCAAAGTAATAGAACCAGACAATTTATCTACTCTCTTACCAGCTGGAACATTTTGACTTACGACCGTTCCACTACTACCTGAAAAAGTTACTCTAACACCATATCTATTAGCCATTGAAATCGCAACATCCTTAGAATAACCAACGAAATTAGGTACTAATTTATAAGATGAACCTGAATTATATGGACCATACCCAATAATTTCTTTTTCATATTCATCATTGATTGAAAAGGAAAACTCTTTAACTGTTTCATGATCTAAACGTCTTAAATTAATCTTCATAGCCTTTATAATATCATTTCGACTATCTTTATTAGGAATATAATTCCAAAGAGACATTCTCATACTTTCATCATATATCATCTGACCACTACCTTGTAAATATAATTGTTGAATATTTACAAGATCAGCATCATCTTTAGCCAAATTATTATTTAATATATCCTCAGCAATATTATAGAAGGAAAGTATTTCATTAGTAGTAAAATTAGTATCCAAATTATTAGAAATAGTATTTAAAATATCTAAAAACTTAGTAGCACTTTTAATAGTTCTCACTTTATTAATCAGAGCCTTAATAACTAACTGTTGATTTTGCCCTCTATCCAAATCTCCTGCAGCAAGCTGTTTTCTATTACGAGCAAGAACTAAAGCTCCTTCACCATCTAAATGTTGCATACCAGCTTTTATACAAACTTCTTCTCCACGAGAAGAATCATCTGTACATAAATCTTTTGGAACTTCAACATCTATTCCTCCAACAGCATCAACTAAATGAACAAGGCCTTTAAAATTGATTTTTGCATAATAATCAATTTCTACATCAAAATAATTTTCTATCGTACTAACCATACAATCAGTACCATATCCAGCAGCATGAGTTATCTTATTCTCAGCTTTATTTTTCCAACAAGCAATAGGAACATAACTATCTCTTGGAATACTAAGCATTGTAGCATTAAGAGTTTTAGGATCAAAAGTAATAAGAATTAATGAATCACCATTAGCAACTGTATTTTTAGAAAGCCCCTCATCTGTAGAATCAACACCCATTAAGAGAATTGTAAATGGATCTTTTATTGCACTACCTGATGATTTCTTATCTTTTTTAATACTATTAGTAACCTTAGCTAATTTTTTCTCTTTAGTATAAATTACCTTAGTATCCTTATCAATTGACTCATATGTTTCAATTCCATTAAACATTGAAACATAATTACTAGATATAAATATAGCATCAATATCTCCAGTATATAAATCAGCGATCATTGAAGAATAATTATTGTATTTTTTAGTATTATTATAATCACTTAATTTTTCACTCTTCATAACATCCATTGGAATAATATATCCTTCAGGAGAAGTCTTATCATCAAGAAGTCCAATAGTATAATTTTTAAGGTCTTTAATACTATCAGCCTCATTATCACTCATAACTACTAAACTAGATGAATAAGTAACAGTACTCTTATTAAAACTTCCTAAAAAAGTATATCCGTAAGCTGAAACTCCTGCAAAAGTAGCAGTTATTAGAAAGTATAGTATCAAAGAAGTAATCAATCCCTTATTTTTAATAATTTTCTTACGCTTTTTATGACTAAATCTCTTTCTAATCTTACAAATAAACAAGATATCTAAAAATACTAAAACTCCAATTGCCACATATAAATATTTACTAAAACTTTCAATTACTGTAAATAAATACAAGAAAATAATAGAAGCTACACTACTAATAAGTATTAAAATAAGAAGAAAAACAAGTAATGCTTTAGGTTGTTTTACCTCATTTTTATCTAATTTCTTATCCATATTATCCCTCCTATTCCGCTGCTACAAGAACTATTTTCTTATCATCATGAATAAATGTCAAAGTAGCACTATCTTGATATCCATTACTAGTTGAAGTATCAGTATAACTCCAAGAAATTTTAACACTATAAGCATCTTCATCAACCTTTTCTCCATATGTAAAAGGAGCTTTTTCTACACTTTCAATATTTACTTCTGAAACTGTTGGAAGTTTTTGTGTTCTTTCACCATATAAATTACTTTCAACATATTTATATATTGTATCTTGTGCTTTTTCCAAAAAATCTACAAGAACAGCACTATAAACAAAATCAGAACCACCAACATCTGTTTTAGCAAGTTTATCACTAAGAGAATAAAAATCAATTATAAACATTTCTGAAATAATTTTTACATATTTTTCTTCATCAACATTTTTTTCTTTCAAAACATCTTCTAATTTATAAAATAACTTTTTATACTTTTCACTTTTATTATCACTTAATTTGTAACCATATTCCTTTATTTCATTAAGAACTTTTACTTTAGTTTTAGGCTTTTTCTCATAAAATACTAAATAACTTGCAACAAGTCCTACTATAACCAAAATAATAAATATAATTAAAAACCTTCTTACACCCTTTTTAAGCTTCATTCTAAGACACTCCTTTCGAGTCTGTTAAATCTCTTTCACTAGCTCTTTCAGATTCTCTTTTAATCAAATCATATACAATTAAATTGTTAGATACATCAAGCAATTCATTAGCATAATTAGTATTATTACTGATATAATCTTCAGCTATTTCTTCATTAATATTTAAAGATAAATATGCACCCTTTTGACTATTATAATATACTTTATTAGTTACCCAGTTTCCATTAGCAAATACAACTATATTCTCATCTTTTATATTAAAAATATCATGTCCTAAAGCATATTTACTCTTTTCTACTCCAAACATATTAGCAAGAGTTGGCATAGCATCATACATTCCCATAACATCAGTAACTTCTCTGTTAAGAACTGTTCCCTTACTATCTTTTGTCCAAATAATAAATGGTACCTTTCTATTTAACTCATATTGATAACTTCCAAACTCTTTATAGTCTTCACTATCTTTATCTTTTAAAGAGTCAGTATCTTTATCATAATTATATAATCTAACAAACTCTCTTTCTGGTAGTCTTGCATCATGATCACCATAAATAATAATCGCTGTATTATCAAGTAAACCTTTACTATCTAGTTCATTAAAAAACTCCTCTAAAGCGCTATCAGCATAATGAACTGACTTAAAGTAGTTACCAAGCTTTGTCCCTTCCATAAATGGATAACTTACTTCTTCTACTACTCCTTCTTCATTAATAACACTTTCTTTTATATCAACTGGAAATTCTCCATACTTATCAAGATCAGAAAATGGTGTATGATTAGTAAGTGTAATAAGTTGACCATAAAATTTAGAATGTTTTTTTCTAATATCTTCTATTTTTGAAACTGATTGATGGAAAAAGGCTTTATCACTTATTCCTAAACCTATTGAATTTTCTTCTGTCACATCATAATCTTTTTTACTATAAAATTTTTGATACCCAAGCTTCTCATGCATTGCTCGTCTATTCCAAAAATCAGCATTATTTCCATGCATACTAAATGTATAGTAATTATTATTATTCATAATTTGAGGCATACTAACATAAGTCCTATCAAAATAAGAAACAAAAGCTGTCCCACTTTGAGTCGGCATCAAACTAGTTGTAAATGTAAGTTCAGCATCACTACTAGTACCAACACTAACTTGTGAATAATAATTAGAAAAATATAATCCTTCTTTAGCAATTTTATTTAAAAATGGAGTTACTTCTTGACCATTAAAAGCAGTGTTCATCGCAAATGTTTGTAGGCTCTCAGCATGTATAACAATAATATTTTTATCTTTCAAGATATTAGTATAATCATTTGTTCCCTCATACTTAGCTTCATTAACACTTCTTTCTTTATAATAGTTCTCAAAACTACTTAGCGCTTGCTCAAGTCCAAACATTGAATTAATTTTTGGTTTTAAACACGTAATTCCATCGTTTATCTGATATACATAAATACCAAATTTCATTACAATATACTCTTTATTCCATTGTTTAGTAAATCTACTAATATCAATTGATGATAAACTAACTAGAAAAACAACCGCGATAATAACACCTATTATTAAAGACTTAAGTGCATTTTTCTTTCTTGTCTGTTTTAATTCTACCTTTTTATAATAGCCCTTCTTTTTAAGTTTAAATCCAACAATAAAAAATAAAATAGGAGCATACAAATACACTAGATCTTTAGGTTGTAATACATTTTCTACAACAGCATCTCCAACAGAACCTAAAAATTGAGTCAAACTAAGCATTGAAAAACTAGCAAAAGATGTATAAAAAGTATAATATATAGAATTAATCATACAAGCTGCTGTAAAAATAATAGTAAGAACCATTAAATATCTATATCTTGCCTTAGACTTCATTAAGAAACCAAAAGAACCAAGTATTACAACTATTGCTAAATCAGCTAAAATAGGTTTAAAAGATAAATAATTTTCTACTGTATTCATAGTAAAAAATCTAAGCATAGTAGAATTTATAACATTTATAACAACATAAATAATAAAAAGAGGATTATCTTTTATATAGGCACTAATTAAGTGTTCATTTTTAATTTTTTTTAAGTACTTATATACATTATTAAAAATTTTCTTCATATAACTTTTACCTCACCTATTATATTATAGCACTCATAAACGCATTTTTCAATTCCTAATGTAAACTAAAAGATAGAACAAAAAAAGGCAAAAATTTTAAAATCTTGCCTTTTTATAACATTTCCAATTAATTATCATACTTTTTACAAATATAAATCTAAAAAACTCCACCAAACTTTGAACTTTCTTTAGATATAAGAGAAATAAGACTACAACACCTTATATTTTTGCAAAATAACAATACAAATCACAAAAAATGATACTTATAAAAATATTGAAATTGTAAATAATATAATACTTATTTTTTCTTTGTGAAATAAGGGTAAAATCATTTATTCATAAACTGAAAAATAGTACCAAAGTTGGTACTAAATAAAAATTATTTTAGGATAGTACCTAACTCTTCAAAACTAGGTACTCCTTTTTTATTGTAATGAATTTCCCTTCATCTATATACAATATATCATAAATTTATTAAAATCTCAATAACTGTGTTCATAGAACCTCTATTACTTTTTAGTAAGTATCTTGCTATTTTTCATAAATTCATCTATTTGATAATCTAAATTTTCTATCTTAACTTTAGACATTCCAGATAAAATATCTGCTACATCAAATAATTTTTTAAATAGATTATGATTAACATAATAAGAATTAGCAATACTATCATTTCTAAAATTAGGATAATATCTTTCTAATTTTATAATAAAATACTTAAGAATAATCTTTTTATCTTTTAAAGACATATTAACCCATAAAGGAACAAAAGAAGCATCAAAATGTCCATGCATAGAAAATAATCCTAACAATTCTTTTTCATATTTTTCCTTAATTCCGCGTCTTCTAAAATTATTATTCAATTCATCATAAACATCAAAAAAGTCAAAAATATTATTCGCAAATAAACAACCACTTATAGATGTATTATTAAGTCTCATTCTATAACTATATACAATCTCATCTAAAAAATACAATCTATTAGAGTCCGCCATAAGAACTGGAGTAAAAGAAAGATCTTCCCATTTTTTCATAGGAAAACGTATATCTCCAATATGAGATCTTTTAAATAATTTGTCTCCTATCCCTGGCATTTCTTGAAAAGGATATGACTTATATACCTCTAAATCAATTATTCCACTTTTTTGGCGACCTAAAGTATCATAAGAACCACTTAAATTTATATTTCCCATATGAGTATAATTTTTTCCTATCAATACATCAACATCATTGAAAGAAGCAACATTATACATTAATTCTAATGTATTCTTATCGTAAAGTTCATCATCTGAATCTAAAAACTTAATATATTCACCTTTTGCTAATTCAAGCCCTATATTACGTGCATTTCCTGGTCCATAATTTTCAGTAGTTATAATCTTAAAATTAGGAAGTACAGAAGAATATTTTTGTGCAATTTGTAATGTTCTATCAGTAGAACCATCATTTACTAAAATAACTTCAATATCTTTCATACTTTGATTAAGTACACTATCAAGACATTGTTTTAAATATTTTTCAGCATTATATGCTGGAATAATAACACTTACTTTAAACATAACTTATACACCTCTTTACACACTATTATAAATGATTATTAAAAAAAAAGATCATATGTAAAATATTTTACTAACTTAAAGTATTACACAAATATCACAAATTATGTTAAAATATCTATAGGAAGTGATAAGTATGAAAAAAAGAATTCTAACAGGAATTAGACCAACTGGAAACCTACATCTTGGTCATCTATTTGGTGCTGTAGGAAATTGGGTAAACTTACAAAACGAATACGATATTCATATAGAAATTGCTGATGTTCAAGCTCTTACAGATAATTTCAATAATCCAAAAAAAGTTAGAGATAATGTAACACAACTTGTCCTTGACTTGTTATCAGTAGGAATAGATCCTAATAAATCTACTCTATTTATACAATCCCAAATTCCAGAAATTGCTGAACTTACAGTCTTCTATTCAAATTTAGTAACAGTTTCTCGCTTAGAAAGAAATCCAACTGTAAAAACAGAAATTGCTCAAAAAAAAGAGCTATTTGGAAATAATGGTGAAAGTATAACATATGGCTTTTTAGGATATCCCATCTCACAAGCTGCTGATATAACTATCTTTAATGGAGAATTAATACCAGTAGGAGAAGATCAATTGCCTCTTATTGAACAATGTCGTGAAATTGTCAGAAAATTTAATTCAATATATGGTGAAACATTAAAGGAACCAACTCATCTCTTAAGTACTACTTCAAGAGTAAAAGGCTTAGATGGTAACGAAAAAATGGGTAAAAGTCTAGGAAATGCTATCTTTTTAGTAGATAATGATGAAACCATTAGTAAAAAGATTATGGCTGCTATAACAGATCCAAATAAAATAAAAAAAGATGATAAAGCTAATCCAAATATATGTATGGTTTACTATTATCACCAGCTAGTAAATAAAGAAAACTTAAAAACTGTATGCGCAGAATGTAAAAATGGAACTCGTGGATGTGTAGCATGCAAAAAAGAATTGATAACTAAAATGAATGAATTTCTTCAACCTATTAGAGAAAAAAGAAAATATTATGCTGAAAATCCTGATATCGTAAAAGAAATTTTAGAAGCTGGAACTAAAAAATCTCAACAAACAGCCAAAGAAAATATGAAAAAAATAAAAAAAGCTATGATGATAGACTATTAAAAGTCTATTTTTTATTAGCTAAAGAAATTATTTTTACAAGACCTTTCAAATTTGCAGAAAAATTATTTTCAATGTCTCTTATAAGTTTTTTATATCTATCATCTATATCTAGAGAATCATCTTTATAAGCCTCATTATATAAATAGTTTAACTTCTCATACTCCTTATACTCATATGCCGAAATAATCTCCCTTTTAATAAGATTAGCATCTCTTTCTTCTTTCCTAGTTAGTACCCTATTTATATTACTAGTTCTCTTAATAATTTTATAATCTATAATTGAATCAGGAAGCCTATTACAACAACTAACAACATCTTCCTCTTCATCAATTAACAAACTACTCCTAAATATAATATTACCAGCTTTATTAAATTCAACAGCAAAACATCTCTCACTATTTACAATCAAACAAGCATATTCTATTTTTTCTTTATAAGTAGCAGCCTTATTTTTTATTAAATCTAAAAACTCATTATCAACAATTACCTCATTATACATAAAATCACTAAATACTTTGTCATCTACTTTTATAGCAGGAATTTGTTTTATATGCTCAACCATATCCTTATATTCCCACTCAAAAAATTCATACATTACATCTCCATCCATAAAATTTAATAGTATATCATAAATGTATAGCAATTTATCTCCTCCTTATATAAACAGACAAAATAATAAAAATAATTCCTATTATAGAAAAATAACACTCATATCTAGTAAATATATATTCTAAATATTCAATTATAGTATAACCAAAACTAAATAAATTAATGTATACAAATATATAAAAATTTCCATATATCATAAAAAAGAATCCTATTATAAATAATATTATTCGAAAAAACATAAAAACTCCTCATTTAACTTTATGAAGAGTTTTAAATTTTAGTCCAAATAATTTTTATCTAGTTCTTCTTCTATGAATTTTTCAACTTCAACTTTATTAATAAGTTGAAATTTCTTAGATAACTTATCAGTTGTTATCGAAAAATTTTCTACATCTTTATTAACAGTTTGTATACTACGAGATAGTTTATCCCATCTTTCTTTATATCTAGTAAATTCAATACCTAATTTATTTAATTCATCATGTATTACTTTAGTATACTTATCTCTTTCCATATTTTTTATTATCATTTCAATTACAGTAAGTGTAGAGATAAGTGTTGTAGGAGAACATAACCATACTCTTTTTTTATAAGCATAATTAATAATATCAGAGTGATAAGCATTAATTTCAGCAAATATAGCTTCAGCAGGCAAAAACATAATGGCTTGTTCAGCTGTTTCACCAACTATAATGTATTTATTACTAATCGCATCTATATGCTTTTTTACATCTTGCTTAAATAATTTAGTATAATATTCTCGTTTTTCACTATCAAGATTTTTATCTACCATATTTTGATAGTTTTCTAAAGGAAATTTCGAATCAATTGCAATAACTCCAAGAGGCTCAGGCGCAAATAAAACACTATCTGCTATAACTCCAGTAGTTAAAGTATATTGCATTCTATATATCCTATCATTTTTCTCTCCAAAAACACTAGCAAGTATATGTTTTAAATTAACTTCTCCAAATATACCTCTACTTTTTTTATCTGTCAAAATGCTTTCTAAACTTACAATATCACTAGATAAATGTTCAATTTTTCTTTGAGCCTCATCTATTTTACTAAGACGTTCAATAACATTAGAAAAAGTCTCATTAGTCTTTTCAAAATTTTTATCAAGACGTTCATTCACTTTATCATTTATTACCATAAGTCTTCTCTCAACATTTTCATTTAATGTTATAAAATCTTTACTAATACTATTAGAAAAACTATCTCTAAATTCATTTAACTCTTTCATAACATTTACTTCAAATCTTCCAAGACGTTCAGTAATATCAGCATCATTTATTCTATTTCTTTTAATACTAAAAAAGATTATTACCAATAATATTATAATAACTAAACAACATCCAATAATTACTATCTCCATACAACCACCTACTATCACTATCATTATAACATAATAAAAACTAATCTTCTATTTATAATCAAATTATTTTTCCATTAAATATCTCTTGTATCCACCTTCTATATTATAAACATTATATCCCATACTGTTTAAAATATTACTGAGTCTTAAACTACTACTTCCTGTATCGCAAAATACATAATAGATTTTTCCTTTTTTTAAGTACTTTTGATAATTATACAATAATTCCTCAGTAGGTATATTTATAGCTCCTCTAATTGTGCCTAAACTATATTTATAACTATTTCTTGTATCTATCAAGTTAATATTATTATTTAATATTCTTTTAAGTTCATCTATACTAATACTGATAATAATCACCTCATAATATTTTATGAAGAATAAAAAAATAGTCTACTATATGTAGAAACTATTTTATCAAATATGGACTATCTATAGTTCCATCTCCACTTTTATACATAGTCTTACTATTAAGATAAATTACTGGTCTTATTTTTTTCCTACTAGAAGCTCTACCTTCTTCTATATATCCACTACTACTAACAGAATAGACTGAATATGAATTAGAATTTGAAGCTGTTATAAGCCACCAATTTATTTCATCATTTACTAAATAATTATAATTTTGACAAGATACAGAAACAGTATTATTACAACCACCATCTAGACTAGCTAGCATAAAATCAGATGCTGTTAATAATCCTAATTTTAATTTTTCAGTTTCCATATTACATTCTAAAGAATTATCTACACTAGAATCATTTACTCCTCTTTTTCCAATACAATAACTATGAGCTACAATATGTTCTTTATCACTTTTTTTAAATAATCCTTCATCTATACTATTATCTAATATATCATCAAGACTAGACTTTAATCTACTTATATTAAAATCATTTATTCCATAATTCATTTCTTTTTGAGCATTATATCTATCATCCCAAGTATAAGATTCTTTTTTAGCTCTATCCTCTTTTATTAACATAACTTCATTATTAGATGATACTTTAACTACTCTCCATAAATTATTATTTATAGACACATAATTATTAACATCATCACCTCTAAATATATACTGATTACCATAATAATATAATCCTGAACCAGTAGATACTATATTACTACTATCAGTAATTTTTCTAAATAACTCTGTTGTTTTATAATCATCACCACAATCTAAATATGGAATATAAATATAACTATCATCATTATTTTCAACAACAACTTTACCAGAACAACTACTTTTTTTACTATACTTATCTAAATCCTTCATATATTTTAAATTACTAAGTTTTTGAGCACTTATTTCAACAATACCACCATTGATCTTAGGAAGATCTGAAGCATTTTCTTTATAATATTTTATAGCAGCATTCTTCATTATCTTTTCTATATCTGCATAACCTCTACTCTTAGATGAAAACATTGAAAGAACAAATAATACAACTACTAATATAGCTGTAAAAATAGCTATTTTAAATAAGTATTTCATCATTTTTTCTTTATGTTCACGTTTATCACTATCTTCATATGAGTTATTTTCTCTATCTTCATCTTTTAATTTTTCAATCAATTGTCTATTATTATTATATTTTGGATCCATATTTATTCCTCACTAACCAATATATTATTAATTATATAATAACATATTTTATTTAATTATCAAAGAAATCATCAAAAAAGTCATCATCATCATCTTCATCTGATAAATCAAGATTAACCTTATCTTGAGATGGATGTTCTTCTTTATCAATTATTGCATCTTTTATAACCTTATTATTATCTACCTCTACATTTGAAATACTAGAAGGTTTAGCTGCAATCTCGCTCTTATTCTTTTCTTCTTCTGCATTTCTTCTTTCTTCTTCCTCAAGTTCAGCAATTTTAGCATCTATTTTCTTAACTAATTCATCTACATTTATTCCACCAGGAGAAGATGAAGAAGCACCAAATGGTGTATCTTTACTACCTCCCATATTAGATAGGCTTTGACTAAACATTGGTGGCATATCAGCATCTTTAATTCCAAATGGATTAGAAATATCAGAAGTTGGTTTAGGTCTATTAGAAAGACCTGGTACCTCAGGAAGATTCATTGGCATATCAGGGGCACTAGGAAACTTAGGAAGTCCTGGCATAGATGAAGACATTCCACCCATACCTGGAAATCCTGGCATTCCAAAAGGACTAGGCATACCAGAACCAAGGAATGGTGAGTCACCCTTTTTATCAGCAGAATTCATCATCTCTTGTAATTGCTTCTTCTTTCTCTCCTTTACAAATTCCTTTAAATCAAATGTACATACAGGAACTTTTTCACGATTAGGATAACTTGCTTTAGGATAATTCTCCTTCCAATCAAGTTTATAATCAGGTGTAAAATGAGTCTTAAAAGGATTCATACGTAAACGCATTATAATAACATCATTTTCTTTCATATGTTGTAAATCTGATATTGTAACTAAAGGAGTCGAAGCTGTTTTATCATCCTTTTTGGATTTAACTTCTCCACACATTTTACTAATTTCTTCAAGAGCCTTAAGTTCTGTTGTAACAAGATAGATAAGATTACCACAGTTACCGCGTAAAGTCTCAGCATCTTCTTTACCATAAACACCATCAAGTTGAGCAAAGTTCTGAATAATCATTGTAAATCTAATTTGTCTAGAACGTGCTGCTGTAATCATTGTTGTAACATCTTTTAAAGGTGGCATATTGGCAAACTCATCAAGCAAGAAATTTGTTCTAACAGGAAGCTTACCACCATTTTCTTGAGCAACAGAAATCAAAGTTTCATAGATCTGTTTTAATAGAATTGTAACTAATGAGTGATATGTCTTTTTTTCATCTTGTATAACAATAAATACAGCAGTTGGTTTTTTACCAATACTTTCTAAATCAACATCACTATGTGATAACATTTCAGATAAATTTTCACGAGAAGCGAATAACTTAATTTTCTGTTTAAAGACAGATAAAATACTTCCCTTAGTATCAGTAGGTGCATTAATTGTACTAGAAGCATTAATATAAGCTGTACTTGCAGGATCTTTTGCATTAAAGTATTCCTTTATAAAAGTAGTTCCACCAAACTTATCTTCACCAACATTACTCATAAGTGAAATACTATTAATATTGATTTCTTCTTCCTTAGCATCTTCAAAAAGTCCTAAAGCAAGTCCCGAAAAATAATCAGCTGACGTTTTCTCCCAGAAAGGATCAGCATTTTTATTACTAGGATCATACAAAATATTTAAAGCAAGGTCATCTAGTAACTCAATAGCCTTATCCTGATTACCACTTTTATACATTTTATATGGTAAATCCATTGGATTCCAAGCACTACCATTTTGTGGATCACGAAAGTTTAATAATAAGATTTGATATCCTTTAGCACGTAGCATCTCTGAAGTTTTTTCATAAATCTCACCTTTAGGATCAGTAATAACCATACTTTCTCTATGTTTAGCAAGTACTTTAACAGTTGGTAATATAACTGATTGAGTTTTTCCTGAACCAGTAGCACCAATTACTAAAGTATGATTTTCTCCATTATCTACATAAATTTGATCTCCCTTATAAATTAATGGAGTTCCACCAGCATTACTTTTATTTGCTTTAACATCGATTACTTCAACCGCTTTACTATTAATAATCTCTTTGTCCTTTGCCCATCTAGAATATCCTTTATCCTTCTTATCAGTAGTTATTCCTATACCCTTCTCAAATTCAAATATAGTTGATTTTGCTCCCATCAAACAACCACCAAGAGCAAGAATAAAGAAACATATTGTACTACCAATATATCTAGATGAAAAGGCAGGAAGAGGATTAGGTCCTGCTAAATAACCATATTGTGCAAAACTAGACAAATTAACTACAGCTACTGCCACAATATATAATAAAAATATTGAAAATATTAACAACATCAATAAATCTTCTGAATCAATTCTAATCTTTAACTTCATAAGATACCACCCACTTTCAAAAATGTATTATATCATTAAATCTTCTAATTAGAAATAATTTCTTTAAATTTCTCGTTTTTATAGCGATATAATATCACATCTTTACCTAAATTACTATAATATGAGCAATTTATCATAAGATAATTTTTATTATCTAATTCTAATATATTAGATACATATGGTTTACAAGTATTATCCAAAGAATTATTATCATATACTTTTTCATATATCATACTAATTTCATTATTATCAACCAAAAATATAAATCCAAATGCCTTAGTACTATCATCTTCTGAAAAAACATTAGATATTGTATAAATTTGTTCCTCTACAGAATCACGATCTATATCTATATTAATAACATTGTTAACAGTTAAATTAGTAGTTACAATATCATATTTAGAAAAAACAGCACTAATGTAACTATCAATATTATTAGTATTCTTATCAAAACTTCTAATATTATATTTTAAGTCACTACTAATTCCTAACTTATTAGAAAAATCTAAATTTGCTTTTTTCTTATTGTTATCCATTAAATTCCAAACACCACTATAAATTAAATAATACTTTCCAAGTCCTTCACTTTCATCATAAATATCAAACAAATTCCAATTATAATTTGCCCTATTATTAGTCGGAATATTTCTCCATTCTTTATTTTTATATACAAATAAAGCATCATTTCCCACAGCTAAATTAATATAATTATTTACTCCTCTACCCTTATCTTTCTTAAAAAAGAATACAAAGAAAATAACAATATAAATAACAGCAATAATCAAAATAATATTATAAATTTTTTTATTCTTTTTCATATCTTCTCCTTAACCAACAGTATAATAAAGTATTCTTGAAGTGTTTTTCCATTTATAAACTTTCCACATATCATTAGAATTACTACCATTTGGTGGATCAGGATCCATTATTTTTATAGTATCACCATTAACAGATTCAATAGCAACCCAATGCTGACCATCGTCTCCCATAACTTCTGCAATAACAGCATAATTATTATTAACTACTTCTCTAATAGTAGATAATTTCTGAGCTTTTGACATACCTCTAAGTTCTATATTATTGCCAAACTTAAATGATGGAACAATTTCTGTAACTTTTCGCCATTGTAGAAATGCTCTATTATCAAATCCACCAACTGCACTTAATGAAGTAGCAAAAGTACCTGGATCTAACTCTCCACTTATTGTAGTTTGAGCATTAAATTTTTTTACTAACATAGCAATAGAAGTAGACATACAACCCGAACTACCAACAGTCATATTAGTATTACCAAGTTTTATATTAGACCACTTAGGATCTTTTTGACGCCATGTAGTATAATCTCCTGTAGAAGAAACACAAGAACTAGAACTTGTAATATCCCACTGTTCTAGATTATACTTTCTGATAGTATTTGTAATCTTAGATACATAATTAACATCTGTAGCATATCCTGCTTCTTTTATACGCTTTATTTGCTCATATGGATCTGTTGCTTGAGCTACTCCATGTCTAACATAGGTTCCTCCACTAACAAGAAGTGCTGAATGATCAAGTATTGCTTCCTCCACATTTTTAAATTTTTTAAAAGAAGACATAATAGTATATACACTACCACTACTTGTATTCTCTTGAGTAAGTACAGGTTCTGTACAACTTCCATCCCAAGTTGAAGGTGAAAGAATGTCCTTAGAACATTTAATTCCAAACAAATTATTAGAATCTGCTGTAGGAGTATGCTTACCCCACCCAGCTTCGATAATAGCTTGTGCTATAGTAACTGATGCAAAAATACCTGTTTGAGCATATGCCTGATTAGCAATAGGACCAATAATATTAAAAAACTCTTCTTGACTAACAGTTTTAAATATACTAGCTTGTGTATCACCATTAATAACACAAACTCCGCCTCCACCTTTACCACCAACAATATTTTTATAATCTTCAAGATAAGTAAATACTTCATCAGTTGCTTCCGCACATTCTTCTTTATCTAAATATTTAGGAAAAAATCTATTTTCTAAATAATTTCTAGCTGTACTCTCATTATAATTATATCTACAATTCTTTTCACCGTTTTCATCCTCTTCCTCACATGCTTCATCAAATAAATTATCAGCAATTTCACGAATTAAGGATTTTGTCATATCAGAAGGTTTAAATTTGTTACTTCTTGATGCCAATATATGATATATTCCTCCAATAACATCAGCAGAAAAATTTTTTCCATTAGATTGATATTCTTGTTGCACTTCTAATATATTGTTATACATCTCTTCTAATTTCTCGTCCCCACCTGAGGCTCCTGAAACATCTGCTTGATTACCAGCTGAACCAATTCCAATAAGTGTCAAAAATCTACTTGCCGCCATTAAAGGGATTGATAATGCAAATATAAAAAAAATAAATGGTATAACAAAAGCAGCTACATAAATAACTATCTTTTTAGTAAAGAAACTTTTAGTTTTACTTGAAACTTCTTTTTTATTCTCTTTCGAGTCATTATCCTGATTTGTACTAGAAATACCCTCTTTATCATTTTTAGAGCTTGTCCTATTAACATATATATTTCTAATATTTCTAGCAAAATTATTTTGTAATTGCTCATTCAGTTTATTATCATTTTTTTCTCTTTCTCTATCAGCATTTGACTTTGAAGGTTGTGCAATATCTGTATTACTATTAAGGTTTCGCTTACCAACATTATCATCTTTTACTTTTGAATTTTTACTAGTTCCTTTATCAAACAACTTATTTCTATTAGGATTCTTCATTGACAAAGCCCCATTAGCTGCATTTAAAGCCCCTAAATCATCTGCTTTTTTAGCAACTTTTCCAAAAGTACCACCAGTAGCAGTATTAAGAGCTTTTCCTGCTTTTTCTTCCGCTTTATCAATTTTTTTACCCGCTATAGGAGCCTTTTTAAGAGAATCATATACTCTTCCACCTTGGCCTCCTGTTAAATAGTCAATTCCTCCTTTAGCAGCAACGCCTGCAGCCTTTTTTGATGTTTCATCCTCTTTACGTTTTTGACTACTTTTTTCTTCATTGTTCATATAATCACCTACTTACATCAATAGGGTCATAATATCCCCCTTAAAAAATATCTATACTATAGTCCTCCACCACTACCAAATGAGTCCAACTCATCATTTGTAATAGCAACATTAATTTGCATTCTACGATTTCCACAAACAAATAAAGCTTCTCCTTGTGAATAACGTTTTATAGAGTCCTTTTCACTATCATTTAAATCAATAAGTTTAGCTAAATCTTCAACAGCTTGTTTTTTAAGTCCCATAACTAAGTAATAAGAAGCATTATCAAAAATAGCTTTTCCTTGTGTAATTACAGATGGATCTGAAAAGTCACTTGGTTGCTGTGTAATTATCATACTAGCAGTATTATATTTTCTAGCACGTCTTTGAATTTGGGCTAAAAAGTCAGCACCTAAGGCATTATTATCACCTAATATTACGTGTGCTTCATCTACCATTAGTATAGTATTAATTGAAGGATTTAAGCACAAACTCCAAGCATATTTCAAAATATTAAAGAATAAAGCATTACGAACATTACTATCACTATTCATTAATTCTTTTATATTAAATACCATAAAATCACTATCAGCAGCAAGAGTAGTATGACCATCGAAGTAGAATTTTAATTCCTTAGTAATAGGCCTAATTTTTAATTCAAGACGCTCTAAAATATCACGCTCTTGTGTCTGCTCAGTAAGAGACATTAATCTACCTTTAATAGTTGCATAAACATCAGTAAATGTTGGATAATCTTGCGAAGTAAAGCGAGAAAAATCTGTATTATAATCAATTCCAAATCTTCTATAAGTATCTTGTACTATTTCACTAAACATAGTAAGAACATCTTCCTGTACTGAAGGATCATAATATTTAAGAAATGCTTTTAAAGTTTGAAGTGTTCTAGTAAGAACAGTATACCCAAGTCCTTGACGAATTTCTTCTTCATCAGCATCAATTACTACTTCTAAAGGATTTATTAGTCCAAAACTTCCACCTTTACCAATATCAATAGTATCTCCCCCAAAAGTTCTAGTAATATCACGAAGTTCATCTTCAGGATCAATCGCAATAATTTGACAACCATTTCTAATATGAGTACGAAGAAGAAGTTTAGCAGCTGTACTTTTTCCTGATCCACTTGTACCTAAAATAATCATATTAGCATTATTTCTATTACTTTCTTTTTTAACTTGATATAAAAACTGATTAAATAAAACTACTCCTCCAGAAAAATCTACTCCAAGTAAAGTTGAAAGCCCTGGATCTTTTATACTATCAAATATAAATGGATACATCGCCGCAATTGTTTGACTTGGCATAGGTGTACCAATTCTTTCTTCAACATCTTGTTTTGGAAATATTGGAAGAATTGATTTTAAAACTTTTTCTTGTTCAAATCTTAAAGGAATTGCTCTAAGTTCCATTGCATCTAAATAATTTCTTACATTAGTTTTCATAAGTTCAAGTGTTTCTTTAGTATCACTCGTAATCATAATATGCATTTGAAAATCAAATATCTGAGCCTGACTAGCAGCAAGCATAGATGTAAAATATTGCAAGCTCTCAGCATCTTGTCTTAATCTTTCTTTGGTAGTTAAATCCTTTTCATCTTTATATCTATCTTCTAAATCAGCTACTTGTTTATTTAACATCTTAGACATTGCATAAAAAGGAACAGGAATATGTTTTACTACGATTTTTATTCCTGGCATACTAGTAAGAGTAGATAAATATCCTGGCATAATATATTTAGGATATGATATTACAGTTAAAATTGTGGCATACTTATCACTTATAAAAAAGTCACTCAAAGAGAAATTTAATCCTTTTGGAGCAAGTTCACTCTTAATACTTATACTCATACAGGTATCACCGTCCCAAAATTAGTATCCATTCCCCCATTTAAGAAATTATTAATAATTACTCGCAAATCTTCATTACTAGTTTGACTAGCATTAAGCCCACATCCAGCAAGTCCATTTATTAGTAATCTAATCTTTCTTTGTAATTCATCATCCTTCTTCTCTTTAAATAAGATATAATATTCAGTATCTACTACATTATTATTAATAAAACTATTAGCTTTCTCTATATCTTGAGAAATTAGTTTACGAATAGCAGGAGAGGTTGATTTATTATATTGTAATTGCAACTGTGACATATAAACAGATATATCAACAGGTCTATCAGCAACAACAAGCCAAAATTCAAAATCTATCATATTATAAAAGTTCTTCAAGCTAATCAAAACACTACTTTGCATATCCTGATCAAGTATAAATATATTACGAGGAGTTATTTTAACACCAGTAACTTTATATTTATCATCCGTTATAATCATTCCATTTTGTATTGCTCTAATAGGCAACCAATTTTCTGTAAATGGACTTGTATTATTTTTTGTCTTTTTCATCGCTAATTGCACACCAACCTTTCCATATATATCTTTGTCTATGGGAAAAAAATTCAACTGCCTCAATAATTATTACCAGCATATTATGATAATTTGGCACTGGTATTACCAAACAACAACAAACAATAGCAGGACTTAGGGCAAATACTACTAGCCCTGTAGAAGTAAGTGGCACAAGTAACATAAATAATACAGTTAAGCTTACTCCTGAACCTAAAATTATCAAATCGATTGTTCTAAAAAGTCCAAAGATAAGTTCTCCTTTTTTTGTATTAGCAGGTATTAAATATTGATTCATTATATATCACACCCTTTTTTATTCTATATCTATTTATTATTCTTTTGTTGAGAAAATCTATCATTTTGTTCATTCATAGAATTTCTTCTCTTAGTAGCAGCAAGTCTAGTCTGCATAGTATCAATAGTCTTATTAACACTATCTCTATCATCAATTTTAGTAACTCCACCGAATTTAGTAGAACCCTTCATCTCTGCATCACGAATAAGATCCTTTAATACACTATCATCATAATGTCCTGCAACTACTTCTCTTAGATAAAAATCTTCATTATTTTTAAGTAAAAATCCTTTTTGCATCTCTGCTTGTTGAACAGTAATAGTTTGATTATGCCCAGTATTATCTACAAAGCTAACAACATCACTACCTGCAGCTTTTGCCTGTTCAATTGCAGCAATAAATGATTTATAATTTGCTCTAATTGCATTACCAGCATCATCAGTTATACCAGTATCTCCATATGTCCAATCTTGTTTAACCATTTCTCCAGACATACGAGATTTAACAGCTTCCAAAGCAGCCTTATGAGCTTCCATACCAGCAATTTCTCTTTTTAGAATTTCGGCCTGTGATTCACCAAATAAATCACGAGATAAACTAGAGCCTAATCTACCAAGACCAGTAGAACCAGCATGCCCCATTGCAAGCTGAGTAGCATTTCTTTGATTTATTGCATTAATTGTCGCTCTACTTTGATGATCTTTAGCACCAGAGGCTGAAACAAGGCCAGTTCCCACACCAGATACTGTACCAGTTGCTGCAGACATTACTGCTCTTATTCCACTAGTACTAGATCTAAGACTATTAGCAATTCTTCTTCCTACATTTTTAATATGTTGTCCATCATTTTCTTCAATCAATCTCTCAGTTTCAGCATTTCTAGTAGCAGTTGCTGCTCTACTTGCTTTAAATGAAGCTGCCGCCATACCAGGCATACGCATAGCAATTGATCCAACAGCCATCATCTTACCAATACCACTAAAGAATCCTCCAGTATATTTCATACCCATAGATTCAACTACAAACTTTGGAAATTCCTTTGCGAAAAAGAATAGAGCTATAATTATGATTACATATGTAAATTTACCAACCATACCAGAAGAAACTGATATAATAATTCCATTAGTTACAAATTCATCTAATAAGAATATAATGAAAAATACAACTATAAGTCTTAAGAACAAATCAATAAATGTCTTACTAACAGTTTTTCCCCAAGTATTTAATGAATTATTATCATTTTTAAAATCTACACTTCCTATAATTGGTACAGGAGCTATTAATCTTAAAATAGCAAGTTTTAAGGCACGTATAGCAACATCTAATGTAAAACCTATCATAATTATTATCATAATTATAGCAGATACAGTTGATAAAATATATGTATAATTAAATAAATAACCATCATCACAATGTTCTGTTACTAAATTAAGTATTTCAGTTGTATCATTAGTAGTAAGATATGTATTAATATAACTATCATATTTACTATCAGAACACATTCTATTATTACCACCAAAATCAGTTGCATTTTCTTTTCCATGGGCCATATTTACAGTTATAAAACTCTTTAACACAACAGCTGCTAAATTATTACCCGCATCTTTCATAGACTCATTACTAGCTAAATCAGATCTTACACTTTCACCATTTCCAAGTACAAGTTTGGCAAGAGTATTGTCAGAAAGTATTCTATTTTGAAGTTCATATAAAGTTCCAAATAATATACCATTATTATTAAGTTGCGCTTCATAACTACCATCAGCAATATCAGTATCTGGAATATTTAAAGGAACAATCATTATAAGAAGAATTAAAGCTATAATGATTTTAGAAACAAGTTTACCTGCACCACTTTTATTATCTGTTATTTTATCTGGATTTACTATACCACTTATTAAAGTAACTGCAAGTCTAAAAACTATAGCAATTCCTAATATTAGTTGTATTCTACTAAACAATACTTTTATTGTTTCTCCACTGATTAAAGAAGAACTAGCAACATTGAAAAATATTTGATAAATAAAGCTTATTAGAGAATAAACAACTTTATCAATCGCTGCAAAAAGTTCTAAAAATAAACTTCTAAACCATGAATATTTAGTACTATCAGACATAACCCCACCTCCTTATATACTTACTTTATACCACAAACTTGATCACCACTAGTGCCAAATACTAAATTAAGTATTAAATTAGCAAATAATGGTAAGAAAAATAATCCAATAGCACACAAAAGTCTAATTCCAAACTTTTTCTGCACTTTTTTCATATTTTCATCATCATTAGAAAGAATTGATTTAGTAAAATCAATTGAACCTAAAAGTATCACTAAAATAGGACCTAATATTTTAATATAATTAAATAATTTTTGTAAAAATTCAACTACACTATTTCCAAGAACTTGATCACAAGAAACAACTGGATCTCTTGAAATATCTAATCCACCAGATAAATTCCCAGAATTATTATTGTTAGAATCATTTCCATTAACAGTTACATAAGCACTATTATTAATACTATTAAGCTCAACTACTTCATGTCCACTTTTTCCAGGAGTTAAAGATTCAGCCTTATCAGTCATATCAGCTTTATTATAAAAGGCATATACTCTAAAAGTATTAGGTATAAAACCCCAATTTACATTATAAAAAACTAGAGCATAATTTGGGCATACTTCACTAGTCTTCTGCCCTTTAGCTCGACTTTTATCAAAATTTAATACTTTTTCTCCATTAGTTACAGCCTTACCTTTATAGTAAGTAATAGTTCCTCGAGCTATAGAATAATTATCATAAATATCAAACTCATATTTAGTACCACCATCACTACTTGCATATGAACAAGTAGCTAACTTATTTTTTGCATAGGTACTAATTGGAAAAAATAATATAAATAAAGCAATAAATATATATATAATTTTTCTACAAATAAATTTATTCATCAGTACTCACCCCAATTTAGGCAATATCAAATTTATTATATCAGACAAAAATAAAAATAGCAATTACAATTACTATTTTCTATATATTATTTCTATTCATCAGCTCTGCCCCAACAAGTAGCCCAACTTTCAGCATTTCCTACATCATCACTATCACTATAATTAGCAACTATATTAAATACTAAAGAAACAATTGTTGTCATAAAGAAAATAACAACAGCATATAAAATTCTCTTTATTAATCTACTTTGAGCAGCTTTTACTTCCTTATCTTCACTTGATAAAACAGCCTTACCTAAATCAATAGTACCTAATAAAAGCAAAATTATTGGAATACCCATTTGAATCAATGGAAAAACTCCAAGTTTAATAACTCTAATAATAGGTAAAATATCCTTACACATATCAGCTTTTGCTGCTATTAGCATTAAACCATTCATTAATATCTCTCCTTCACTAATATTATGATACAAAATATAACACTTTTTGTCAATTATTATACGTTAAATTTTGAATAAACCAAATAATTTCTCAGTTTTTTGTTCTCCCTTAGTACCCAGTAATCCTAACTTTTGAACTAAATTTGCAATATAGTCACTCTTTCTTCTTTCATCTATTGGTGGTAATGTAAAAAATACTCTTGTATTTGATTCATATTCAAACTGCTCTACATCTTTACTAGAAAGAATACACTTGTTAAGGATTATTTTCTCCCCCTCTAATGACTTAAATAATTTATTATTAATTCTCATAAGTTTATTAAGCATAATAGTACTAGGTTCTAATAAATAAAGTACATCTGTACAATTTGAGTAATCTTTTAAATCATTAAGATCAACTAAAATAATCTTAGCTTCTAACTTTTCTATTGTCGACTTTAAACTATCTTTATTAGTAGTAATACATCTTTCAACATTAAAATATTCTAAATCATGCCTACTTATTTCAATAGCATATACTAAATCCCCATATGTTTTCTCTAATTCCTTCTTTAGCATATATACAAGTGTTGTTGCACCAGCATGACTTGATAAGTTTTTAATACCAACTACCACTTTACCAGAATTAGCATCAGCACAAACAGGCGTAGGAACTGGTTCCATTTCCTTGACATATGCCACATCAGCCTCTGAATTATCATGAGTAAGTAAATACTGAACTCCTTTAATATTATTAGTAAAATTATAAATTCTAAAACTAACTAATTTAGATAAATAAGTAGAACTAGATACTTCTGGTATATTAGGCAAAAAAAAGATTATTTTACTTGCAACTAATCCCATAGATAATTTCTGAATATTAGAAATATTTAAATAATCTTTTACTGCTGTAATATCAAGTATCATCTTATTAAAATAGAAATTCTTAAAAGTATTAACAATTTCATCAGCCGAAAAAACACCATTCATACTTTTAATTACATCAATATCTAAATTAGAAAGTTCATTTTGTCTTTCATTTGTAACAATTACATTCATAAACTATCACCTTTTAAGAACTCTTATTTCTTTAGTAGAACCAGTTACTGAAAACTGATTAATATGTGGAAACAAAAGATTAAATATTGGAATATCTATACTAACAAATGTTTTCACATCTATATAAGTAGTTTTATACTCACTAACATTAGTACCATTAGAATCACCACTCATAGTATTATCACTACTAGATTTATGTTCTTTATAACACCAACCAATATTGTTACTATCTCTATCATATCCACTATTACCACAAGTATTAGTATAATTACTAGAAGCACTATAGCCAATAGATTTAGCATATTCTCTAATTTCTTCCTGTGCATCATCTGTAATTACATTATTATGCTTTTCAAGTACATTTATAGTTTTATTTTTCATCTTAAAAGCTTTATTATAGTTAGTATTAAAAGCAAGAAAACCACTTATAAGAATTATTACAAAAAATACAAAGCTTACAATCCAAATACTACCTAAAGACTCTCGCATCTAATACCTCCTTAAATTATTAATCCATAATAGGAATTTGACTAGTAGTTCCAGACATCCAGAAAAATTTAAATCTACTTAACATCTGTTTAATTACTGGAATATTTAAATTAACAAACACTACTATATCAACAGTAAACTTCTTAATTGGTAATTCACCTAATTCAGAACTTGATACTACTGGTGCATTTTTCTTATAACACCATCCTATAGGTTCACCATTATATGTTGGACAAGTATAGCCTTCTGCTTCAGCTTTTCCTAAAGCATCTTGACCAGCTCTATATCCAACAGACCTAGAATATCTATAAGTTGCCTCTAGCATATCATTATAACTAGTATTTCCCTCATATTTTTCTAAATATGATAAAACGTTATTCTTAACTCTATATGCTTTTGTATAATTGATAGCTAGCGAAATAAATCCGCTAACTAACATTATAAAGAAAAAAAGCAAGGTTAAATTTAAATAAGTACCTTTGGCATCTCTCATAAAACCACCTCACTATGGTTCAGTATAACTATTATTGCTAGTAACATCCCACTGATTATTAATACTGTCCTTAATTCTTGGCCAAAGAATCACTGAAAAGAATACAGAAATAGCAGTAATAGCAATAATTGTAACTACTGTCATATTTAACTCTCCTGAAGCTTCTTTCATGAATCATCTCTCCTTTCATACCTTACATTTAAATAATATCATATATTTTTTTTTATTGCAATAACTACATTGCAGAACCAAACATTCCCATCATAGCAATTAAAAGTATTAGCATAACAAATACACCAGTACAAACAAGCATTACCATAGTTTGACTTTCCATTTTTTCAAGACGCTCTTTATATTTTGTTTCTCTGGCTTTTTGTTGAAGTGAAGAAACACTTCTTGAAAACATCATAAGACGTTCCTGTTTTCTCTCTTGAGAACCAATTCCTAAACGATATAAAAGTCTCATCATACGCATAGAGTCACGTACTGGATATGTATTTGCAAACTCCATATACGGATCAACTGAAGCATCTCCTGAATTAATTCTATCAACCATCTTTTTTAATCCTGGTTGAAATATTTCTGGAGCATCTTCTATTGATTTACCAATTGCAACAGGAACTGTATAATGTTGTACAAGTATTTCCAAACTCTTTAAATAGTATGGCAACATTATATCGATTTCATGCAAATGTCTTTTATAATAACTCTTTAAATTCATATAATTGGATTTAAAGACAAAATATGCAACAACAAAGCAAACAACAATATTTAACATACTAAAACTATTTAAGAATAAAACCATCATAGCAGCACCACCAATAGCAGCAGTACTTATTCTCTTTTGAAATAAAACATCTGGATCAGCCTTAGTACCATACTTCATATAAACTAAAAACTCATAATCATCTTCTCTTAAATTCTTTAAAAGTTTTTCATTATCCTTAGCAAATTTTTTAGTATTAATTGTATTATTATAAACAAGTACACCTAATATTAATGCACCAAATATAAATATCTCAAACATTATTCAGCACCTACATTCTCATTATAATATTTTTCACCCTTTAACAAGAAACCTGAATTAACAAGTATAATTGCATGTAAGAATAATTGTATATACCATTTTTCTAAAAGAATAATATAACTTTCTTTTCCAAGTAAGTATTGAACAAGAAGTGTAAGAATATAAAGCATAACTCCAAATTGCAAAAACTTTCTATGAAATGTTTGTCTATCAATTCTATCTCTATACACTCCTTCAACAAGAGTATCTATATCAAGTTGCATTTGTTCCAAACTATCTGCTGTATTTCTTGCACCTTCTTTAGTAATTTGCAAGAATAATTGATGCATATTTTTCACAATATAGTATGGATATAATTGATTAAAATATGCAAGAGACTCATCAATACTACCATTTTTATAAGCAAGTTCTATCATTCTATCAACATCTCCTGCTACAGGATCTTCCAAAAGTCCAGATTCCCTAACTCCTTCAAGTGATT
Source organism: uncultured Bacilli bacterium (assembly GCA_910576925.1). Lineage (GTDB taxonomy): Bacteria > Bacillota_I > Bacilli_A > RF39 > UBA660 > UBA2730. The sequence goes on from CAJTKB010000005.1 coordinate 26,359, forward strand.
TAACAAATGATTGAGTTGTAGCAAATTCCATAATAGTATTACTAGTATATACTTGTACTTGTTCGAAAATAAACTCACTATACACTCTATTACATCTTAAAAACGAAATATAAGGAACTATCATTACTCCAAAAATTACATATAAAATAGCTATAATTAAATTATAAAAATATAAATATGCAATAAGTCCTAAAAATCCACCAATCAAAACAGCTTGTATAACATATTGTCTAGCAGTATATTCTTGACCTAATTGTTTAGTTTTTTCACGAACTTTTTTATATGAATAAGGAGCAAATTTATCATACAAAACAGTTACCTGATCATTTATAAAGTGCACAGCATTTTTACCATTATAGCCACGATATAAGATAACTAAAATAGCAATTACTAATACTATAAATAATTCCATAAACTTCACTCCTTTATTTATTGATTTTCACTAGGTAAAACAGGATTTATCATAGATGAATTAACAGAATTAAATGGAACCTGTTCATTATTATTAATGATAGAATCTTCTACTAAATTAGTGCCTAAATTATTTAATATTTGATTATTTTCACTAATATTATTCATATTTACTTCAGGAATACCTACATTCATATTAGATATTGCAATATCACTATTATTATCCTGAATGGAAATACCATTATTAGTAACTGGATTAACACTAGTAGCTTCATATTCTATATTATTTGGACTATTTGGTATCACTTCTTGTACAACATTTTGAACAGCTTCTTCTACTACAGGAGATGAATTATCTATAATATTACTGCTCGGAGCATATGCTGCATAATATTTATTATCATTATTAATTTCTACACTATTATTTTGAGTAACATCAACTTGCCCACTTTTAGTCTCTATATTATTTACATAAACTTGATCATTAAAATTATTGTTATCTAAATTTACTGATTGTAAATCTCCACTTCCCTCATCAGAATCATTTAATGGATCATCCTCCAAATGATTTACTATTTGTGAAACATCAACATTCTGATTTTCAAGATATTCAAGTAAATGTTTAGAAGGTTTACTCATAATAGGTGATTTGCCAAATATTTTTCTATAAATTGTATGAGATTGAGGCTTATTATTCTCATCAACATAAAATTCAACTACTTCATCTAACTCACGATGAAATTTACCATACTGTTTAGAATAATAAGCTTTAATATGAACACCTAATTGTACATAACGATATATTGTAGTTAAAAACTGATCAACATCTAAATCCGTTTCCATCAAACTATAAAGACGATAAGGAATAGCACTAGCTTTATCAGCATGAATTGTTGACAAAATATTGTGTCCTGAAGATATTGAGTTACGAACAGCTGAAACGGCTTCAGCACTACGAACCTCTGAAAGTAGAATCCATTTAGGATTCTGTCTCATACAAGTAACTAAAACATCAGTATAAGAAGCTACATTATTTGTCTTCATTGCAACAATATCTCTTTGTGGAAAGATCCTATCTAAATGAAGCTCTAAGGTATCTTCTATAGTAATAATTTTTTCACTCTCTTTAGTATGACTAGCCAAATATTTAACAAACTCAGTTTTACCAGAACCTGTTTCTCCAGCAACAAGTATATTACAATGGCCCTGAACACATTTAATTAAGAAATCATGTATATCAGCAGTAAAATAGTCATCCTTCAAAAGTTTTTCTTTCTCTAATCTAATTTTAGCAGGAGTTTTACGTATAACACAAGCTATACCATTAGTAGCAATAGACTCATCTACGAAATTAAGACGTAACTCTGAGCTTTCAGCATCAAGAAATGGTTTAGCATTATTAAAAGTTGTACCCATAACGTTAGAACATTGGAAAGCAAGCTTTTCCATAAATTCTGGTGTACAACTTGGAATTTCTACTCGTAAAGACCCCTGAGTTAGAGAACGAATCCATATTTGACCAGCATTACAATATGAGATATCTGTTATATCATCATTATCAAGTAACGGTTTTAAAGGACCAAAGTCCAATTTATCAAAAATACTCTCTTGCATCTAACTCACATCCACTCTTTTATTCTTTTTTATTCTTTATTTATTATTCCATACCATCTGTCCATACAGTAACACTATTAATGAAATCTTTTATATCATTACTTGAAAGTTTTAAATCACCTGGGTTTGTTTTTAAACTTTCAGCTGTTGGAACAGGACTAAGTTCAGTACTATAATTCTTTAAGTATCCTGCTTTCTTTAATAATATATAATGTTCTTCAGGAACAGCAAATATAAGCATTGCTGGAACAGAATTCTCTTCAACATTAGAGAAAACATTTTTACCATTAGCATCTCTTACCGCAAGAACTTTTACATTCTCAAGTAATCTACCAACCATTACTTTACCATTATTAGGATCATTTTCATCAGTAGATGAAGCATAAGTAGCTTTAAAATAAAGATCAATATAATTACCTGGATAAATTGAATTACTGTAAGTAGTTGTTATATTAACTGTCATATAATATAGAACATATCCTTTTGGATAATCAAGTATTATACTATCTGGTAACTGATCCTTTTCAACAACTACACTTTGATAAAATAAACTTCCTTGAGGTATAACAGTATCTGCCCTAGCATATTTATCAATAACTTGTTGTTTAGATCTAACAACTTCACTCTTTAACATTGCTGGAGGAACCTGTGTTTCTCCTACCATATCCTCAGTAATTTGAGTACTAGGATTAATTTCTTGTAAAGCATAAGGTACAGTTATAGGATGTGTTGCCTGTTGCACACGCCAATTATAAAATATATACAACACAACAATTGCCGCAATTACTCCGACAATTGTTACTGTATTTTTATTCGCTAAAAACTTTTTCAAGCCAACCGTAATATTATTCATTTTCATTCTCCTTCATTAACTAGTTAATATTATTAACACTTGTTATCTTCAAATCTTTAATATATTCTTTATTTTGGTTTGTAATAGCAATATTAGTTTTATTCTTACTTTCTAATATCATATCAACATTAGTAGTAATATCAAAAGATTCGCCTTCCTTAAATTTTTTTATAAGTTGAGTTTCCTTCTTAGATTCAATCTTAACACTCACTTTAGGAGGAGTCTCATTAATATCATATACCTTAATATTATAATCTCTTGAGCCATCTACAGAAACAGCAAATCTTTTTATAAAACTCTCCATAAATTTTTCTTTATCCATTCTAATAGCACCAAACTGGCGATAGTATGCAAGATCTGTTGCATCATTCATTGCAGCTTCAGTTGTTTCTTTCAAAAGATAATAATCAAGTTCTGCACCAGTCTGTTGACTATTGATAAGACTTATACTGTAAAATCCAAGAACAGCTATCAAAATAATTCCGATAGATAACATCGCTTTATTCATATAGTATCACACCTCCTAAACTATCTAATACTCTGAGCACTAGATAAGAAACTAATTAACTCATCATCTGAATTGGTACGTCCACCTAAAGTAATATCACAGCCATTACCACCAGATGCTATATTATTACAAGAAAGACCATTATCAGAAGGATATTTAGTAGCACCATGACTTCTTATATAACTACTTCTATAGTACTTGAAACTAGGAATAGTATTTTCATTATACTTTTTAGTATTGTCACTCTTAACAACAGCTAAATACTTTGTACTATCACCTTTAATTTCTTCAAACTTTCCATCAGTATAAGATGTATATGAAAATTTAGAATCTTTAGCTTCATTTTTTATTTTTCTAATTTGTTCCTTTGTTAAATTAATTTCATAATCTACTTCACTCTCATCATAAACGTTAGAGTTTTCTATTTTTTTAACAAGTGTTGAAGGAGTAACTGGGTATCCTGCAATTGAAAGATTTGTTGCATTAACACTCCAGTTAAACCCTTCTTTTCTTGTTCCTTCTGCGGCATCAGCCATTTTATCAACATAACTTAATCTTGTTGGTGAAACACTCTCAGTACTTAAAGAGCTTGTCTTAGTTTGTGGAAACATAGTCTTTGGTGAAATTGATTTAGTTGTATAATTATCAACTGGTGTTTTTCTATTTGCTTCACAACTAGATCCTGTACAAGGACTACAAGAGGCACCTTCACATTTATTTGTAATATTGTCACAACCTTCAGCAAACTCACATACATTATCACAAGAGTCACCTTTACAAGTTGGAGTATAATCATTAGCAGCATAGAAACATCCAGAATTTAAATTCCAATTATATTTACCAAAATCAGTAATCTTAGCAAATATATTATAAGTTATATCTTTTGATTTATTTCCAGCCCATTCATCAAATGTTTTATTAGTAGTACCAGCTTTATAATATTGATACCAAGTCCACCAATGAGCATTAACATTCTTAGCAGTAAGTGGTGTACAATAATTTCCTATCTTAGAAGTGTACCATTTACCTTCAGACTCTTTTGGCTTATCATATACAACTTCGCCATTCTTATTATTAATCCAAGCACCAGGGAAAGTAATTATACTATGATACATATCTGTTTTAGTTCCACTACCTGAATTATTAAATCCAGTTGAACAAGTTCCACCATTATATTTAAGAATTCTATTATATTCTAATTTAGAATTATCAATAAATGTATTTTGTTGATTATTATCATCTTTTCTAATACAGTTTCCATTACTATCATAATTTCCACTATCACATTTTTGTTTATCTGCACCAGTTTCTACATCATTATTTACTGCTATTGTAAAGTTTGTAGTTTCTGTATTACAATTAGCTACTACTGCTTCAATACATTTAGTAAGAGCATCTATATATTTATTAACATTAGATACATAATCAGATTCCGCTTTTTCCTTGTCTAAGTAATAACAATTTCCTCCAGTATAACTTTTTCCGCTATTTATCCATTCACAAGTTTCTTGACAAACTGTACTTCTCTTAAATCCATTACTATCTGGATAATAATGACCAGTTCCACCAGGTCTACCTTTGTAACAACCATTTGCAGCACGACAACTAGCAGCAGGAGTAGAACTACAAGTAGTAGAACCCCAAATCCAACTATAACCATAAGCATTACATACTGTTCTAGCAGTTATTGATTTATCTCTAAAATAATAGTATCCATATTTATTCCACTCACAAGAACCTTTAGCAGTATATGAAATTGTCTTACCATTCATAGAATAATTACCAGTAATATTATCATTAACATACTCATAGATCTTACTAATTACACTAGGATCAGATAAAGGATCTCCTCCTGGGCAACTATTACCTCCAACACTACCACCAGATAATAATCCCATCCTAGTAGCAAGTGTTATTGTATCAATACTATATATTTTTCTATTAATTTCATCTATTGTTAATTCAGACGATTTTACTAAATCACTATAATTTTTATTATCAGTAGAAACATTATCAAGAGTAGATGTCTTTTTAGTAGTACTTTTCTTTGTACTTTCACTAGTTTTAGTTTTCTTATTATAAACAGAATTATAACAACTATCTATACACTTTTGAGAATATTTACCACCATCACAAGAACTAATACAACTATCAAAATCTTCAGTTGGACCTGCTTGATTTTGATAACCTGAACCACCTGCAGGAACTCCATTAGAACCATAACAATAAGGATATACCTCACAAGGAACATAATTATTAATATCAGGGAAATTATTGAAGGCATCATCACCATTGCCACCATTACCATCTCCACCTAGACCAGTAACAACACATTCCACATTACTTTTAACCTCAACTTCATAGGTAAAACACTGACCTGCAATAACTGCAACAGGAGGTCCATAAGATATAGTAAGAGTTTCTCTACATTTAGTACCACAAACTTTCTTAGTAGTAGTTTTTCTATCTGCTACTACACCATCTCCTAATACTATATCAGCATTAATATTTTTTGTCTCAATATGATATAAATATTGGAATGTTTTCTCATTTTTAGTACTACAAGTTAACATAGAACTACTATTAGCTCCAAGAGCTTTATAATCCACCTTTTTAGTATCTTTAATTTCTTTCCATTTTGAATCTAATGCTGGAAGATCTTTAGAAAAAGCAGTATAGCTTCCATCACCTTTAGTAGAATCTGCAAACTTTTTATAAGTATTATTATAAAAATCTTCTAATGATTTCTTTATTTTATTTAAATTATCTTTAGACATATTATAACTACTACCAAAACAAGGAGCCATAGCCTTCTTTACAAGAGTAGCCATTCTACTATCAACAGTATTAACAAAAGATGTAGCCCAATCACATGCCTCTTTATTAGCAAGAGTCTTTTCAATAGTCGCATTACTTCTTTGATTATCATGTGTAACATGTTCTATTTTTAGCCAATAACTACAATTAGGAATATTTTCATCTACTTCTAACATAACGATTACATAAAAGTCAGATACTCCATTAACTGTATAAGGGCTTTGCTTAACCTCATTATGTTTAATAACATAATTACCACTAACTCCATTAGCAATATTTCTAGAACCAGCTCCTTTAATAGCTTTATTTGCAATCTTTTTGAGTTTAGTATTAGATTTATCAGAAAGATCAGAATCACTTATTAAATTTTCTGGAACTAACCATATAGAATATTTACCATTTCCTAATTCTACTTCAACGTTTTTTAACTTTTCTCCATCTGAACTAGAATTCATAGAAAATTTAGCACTAGCACCAGAGCAATATCCTTCTTTTTCAGCTTCAGCATAAACGTCAAAATTTTTAACGATAATATTCATAGATAAAATTAATGTTAAAAATAAACCAACCCATTTTTTATTCATAAAATTATATTTATGCATAATCATCATCTACTCCTTTCAATATTTCTTTTATTTCTTTATAATTACTTTTTTCAGTAACATCATAATCATAACCTTTATTCTTTTCTATAAGTTTTGCATCAACTCTAAGTTGCATATCGCTTCTTCCATTAAATCTAGTACAAGTAATTAATGAAATTATCTTATCACTTTCTGAAACATCAACATCAAACTCAAAATAACTACTTTTCTGCGACTTTTCAATGTATTTCTTCAAATCTTTTTTAGTATAAGAAGTTATAGAAGTATCAACATCATCTTTATCAATAAGAGATACAGAAAATATTTGATATAAATCATTTTTACCATTTAATGTGTATTGAACATATTTATTTTCTTTACTAAAGTCATAATATATAAATGACATTAGCTGTTCAAACTGATTCATTCTTTCATCTCCTACCAAAGGCTGACTTGAGACATTTCTAACATTGTGTCCTAATATTGTAAGAAAGTTTTCATCATCTTTAGGTGAAACATTAACCCAAACATAACCATCACTTTTAAAAGTTTCCATCATAGTATCGCTATACTCAATTATTGGATAATCAATATTAGTTCCTTGTACTCTTATCCAACCAACAACTTTCTCATTACTATATTTTTTCTTTGCTTTAGTAACACTACTTGTCCTCTCTTCTATTTTATAAATAGGAAATAAAACTCTTCTCAAATTCATTTTCCTAAATAAGTAAAATAAGATAAGTAGTATAAAAAGAGATATTAATATCATAATAAGTAAGTTTTTAATCATTTTGCTTCTTATACCTTTTCCCATCATAACACCCTTAACTAATCACTAACTTTATATGGCTCTTTCATAGTACCTTTTCCACTTTTTATAGTAATACCTTCTTTGAAATATGCTACAAATCTAAGATTTGCTGTTCCAGACATATAATCATTAGTATCATAATAAACTGTACCATTATCAGATGATAAATATCTAACATTATTTTTATTAGATGAATTAATATACCAAGTAGGTATTACAGAACTACTATACATATCATATAAGTTAGGAGCTGAAAATTTGACATTATATTTCTTTTCAGTCTTTTTTCCACTATAAGATGATTTATTTTCATATATTGGAACTACAACAGAGTGCTTTTCAAAATATGATGTTTTAATATAACTGCTAACTGTATTTTCTAAATTATAACCTATATTTCCTTTTTTATTTGGATTATAAACCTTACCATCACCATATTCGAACTTATCTTCTGAAATATCTCCTGCCACAATTACTTTAGCATTTTTTCCATCAGTCTCAACAATACGATATAATATTCCAGCATATTCTACATATTCTCCACTGTATCTTTTATTTAAATCTTCTCCTGGCTTACCTGTTTTAAAGTCACCTATATCATATGGATCATCTGCAGTACCACTACCATCAATAATTTTTATATTCTTTTTTAAAACTATACTAGGTCTTACATTAAAATGATTTTTTCTACTATATTCTAAATATTTAGATTCTTGATTGAAGAAATTTTTTCTAGTTGTCCAAGCATTCTTATCATCTAAACTATTAGAAGTCCAATTAATAGTATTAGTATAAAGATAACTCTCCCCCTCCTTTTGGGAACTATTATACTCATTTATCGACAAAAGTCCAGCATTTTTTTTGTTTTTCTCTACTTTACAGTCAACTTTGGTGTCAACTGAATTTTTACCAACATCATCACTACACCATACACTTCGCTCTTGAACAAAGTCTTTTGAGCTTTCAGCTAAATGCTCATAATAATAATCATTTAACCATTTATCAATTGAGTTATAATCAACTTGACTAATATCTTCTGCACTAACAATTTTTACTGTACCATCATCATTTAAGCGAACTATTCTAAACAATTGTCCAGAAAATTTAATATAATTATTAACATCTAGTCCTTTATATATTCCATCATTATTAGTACCATTTAATATTGTTTGTTTTAGACTCTGACTAACTGTTACTTTTCTAGTAACTGAAGTTTTATTTTCAAAACTATCAGTAGCTGAATAAACTATTGTATATTCACCAACCTTTGTTGTATCTATATCACTCTTAATTATAACTGATGAAATATCTATATTACCATCTGTTTTATCCTTTACACTTTTTACTCCAGGATCCTTAAAATTAGAACCTTTTTCAACTTCCATTTCAACATTACCATTAAGTTTTATTTCAGGGCCTTTATGATCAACTCTAGAACTCATAAAGCCACATTGTAAATATACATAATATTTAAGTTCACCAGATTGTTTTTTTACTTTAACCCAACTTTTTTTCAAATCACACTCTTCACCACTATAGGCGCCTTTTAAAGCTTCTTTGATATAACTTTTATCTAAAAGTGTTATTCCACTAACTGTAGCCATTTCCCCTTCTCGTGGAACTCTGTTAGCATTAAGTTGAAAAAATCTTTCTCCAGCTTTTCTCATAATATTTTCATTTGAATTAAATTTTACTAGTGGATAGATAATAATTACCCATAATCCAAGAACAATAACTAATGCTATAACTAAAATAGATAATATACTTTTATTATTTTCTTTCTTTTTCATCTTTATCCCTCTTCAATTATCTTTCTAATATTTTATTTAATTTTTAAAGTATACCTTTTATTTCTAAGTGTATATAAAATCGATATATCACTAGAATCAAGTATTTTACTATCAACCATTATAAAAATATCCCTTCCTTGATAGCTAATTCCAATAGCATCAACTATATTTGCATAACGTACTCTACCTTTACTATCTTTATATTTAATTCTACCATATTTAGTAGAAAAGTCAATAAATTCTTCTCCCTCAAAATCACTAGATGAAAAGCTAATTTTCAAGATTTTCTTACCTTCTCTTGCACTAACTGTTTCTACACTAGTTGCACAAACTGAATCACTTGGACAAAAATATCTATTATAACTAAAACTTGTATTAATATCTGTTGAAGTTGTTCTAATCTTTTTATCCTCTAAGTATATATAATCAAAGTTTATTTCATCACCTATCTTATATTCACCTGTATCTTTAACTTCTGATACATCAGTCATTTTAAGTTTTACTTTTCTAAGATGACTACCAAGCTTTCCACCAAGCTCCTGATAATATAATACAAATCTATTTTTTCTTAACTTTTCCTTTACTCTAAATACCAAGTACATTTCCCTTGACTTCCCTCCATACAAACTCACCTTTCCATCCGCTGGCTCTCCAATATCTGTAAAATATGAGTTATAGAAGGATTTATATGTATAATCACTACCCCCATTCATTAAATGATATCTATCAAGATTAGGAGAAACTCTTTTATTACTTGTATTTTTTATATTTACAATAAGTACTACAAAATTGTATCCCTCTTCTATCTTATTACCTGCTAAATCTTTATCTGTAATATAACTATCTTTTACTGTAATTTCATACATACCAGACTTAAAAGTCTTTCCTTGTTTATAGCTTCTATTTGTAACTGCAAAAAAGTAATATCCTTGATATAGTATATAAATAGATGATACAACAATAAGTATATTACAAATAAATGTATGTTCCTTATAAAAATAATATAGATTTCTCTTAGTCCTATTATATAATCTTATAATAGAATTTTTATCAAAATCAAAACTAATTTCAAATTCTTCTCTATCTTCACTTGATAATTCTAAATATTCTTCATCTTTTTTAAAGTTAAACTTTTTAATATCTATTCCTAGTACTCTTATAATTAGTAATATAAGAATAGGATACTGTAAAAATTTACCTATTGTCAAAATATCTCGATATATTAAAACACCACTAACAGTTGTTCCCAAACTATAAGTATTAAAAAAATTACTAGTTAGTATTACTCCTATTAATAGTAATAAATATTCAAAAATATATAATATATATATCTTCCAAGGTTTTTCCTTTTTTCTAAGAAGTACAAGTAAAAGAAAACTTCCAACAATTATAACAATTAACGCCAAATAAAGAAAAACTCCTACACGTGATGAAAATCTTTCCATACTAGCATTATAAGTACCATAACTAATATATTGTTTAACAAAAGCTGTAATAGAATTAATCTTAATCCAGACAAAAAACCAAAGAAAAAGAATAACAATATGTATTTTTCTAAAGTTCTTAATCAAAAAGGCATATGGCTTTCTAAATACCATAAGTAACCCCTCCATTCTAATAGTATTTTATCAAATCGAAGAAACTAAATCTATAGTTTATAGAAAAAAAGAAAAATATGTGTTATAATTTTCTAATGAAAGAAGGTAGTATATGAAAAACAAATTTACTAAAATATTTACAATTTTAATAATATTATTATTAACAACAGGTTGTAAAAATTCAATTATAGAGATGAAATACCAAGATATAAATAAAATGATAAAAGATAAAAAAACTTTTATCTTAATAGTAACTCAAGATAGTTGCATCCACTGTGAGGAATATAAACCAAGAATAAAAAAGATACTAAAGAAAAATAATCTTACGGCGTATAATTTAGATATAACTGATATTAGTGAAGATGACTATAATAAATTTAAAGATAATTACGATTTTAAAGGAACTCCAACTACAATGTTTTTTAAAAAAGGAAAAGAAAATATGAGTGCAAGAATTATAGGAGCAGTTAATGATGAAAAAATAAAAAATACTTTAAAATCACAAGGATATAATATAAAGTAAAAAAACATCTCCAAAAATAAGAGATGTTTTTTTAAAATAACCCGACATCATCAAAAGAGTCTGTATTACTATCATCTTCTACAATAGCACTACTAACTGAAGTTGTATCAGAACTATCTAAAGTATCATCAGAATAATCAAATACACTCATACCATCTTCATCACCATAATCAACAGAATCATAATTATCAAATCTATGTTCGTTTAAATAATTGATAGCACTCTTAAGTTCATCAGACATTTCTGGCAAAATATTTATAAAATCTCTTCTAGCTTGATTATTATTAGTAGTATTAATATCCTCTTCTATAATATTAGGCTCAAAATCATTATACGGCATATTCCCTCCTATATATATTTATATAAGAAAAGATCAAGCAAATTGATCTTAACATTAACCTCCAGTAGGAAGTTTCTTAGCCATTTCCCAAACTAATGTTGATAATTTATCTAATTCTTTATTTATTTCTCTACAACTAATAATAGTCTTCTTTAAATTGGTATAAACTTTTGAACTACGCTCACCACCATACCACAAATTTTTCTCCATATATATAACATCATTTTCTAAAACATTTATATCATTACCCATAGTAGTATTTGCAAAATTAATCTTATCACGTGCTTTTAAAATTACATTAACATCTAATTTAAATTTAGCGTTTTTACTTCTACTTGCCATCTATAAAATCTCCTTTCACATATTTAGTTACTGTTGTTCCGCTTTTGTTTGCAGCCTATTTAAGCTAGCTTCTACATCTTGTGCCATTCCTTCAATAGTAGCTTGAAGCATAGCATTATATTCCATATCTTGATCTATGTTTTGGCTAATCATTTTATATTTATTAGCATTCCAAGAAATTCTCTTATTTATACTCTTGCTTAGCCTTTCAATTTGTAAATTAATCTCAGAACTTTTTATACCTGAATTATTCAAGATTTTTAACTGGCTTTGAATTTCTTTTAAGGAATCATTGATTCTATCAAAATCTTTTTTTATTTTCTCCTGATACTCTCCAATTTTAGCACTCTCTACTACAATATTACCATTTTTTGAAGTTGAGGAACCACTTGAAGAGCCAGATGAGCTACTACCTGTACTTGGAACAGAATATGATTTAGTAGTATCCAAAGTATTAGTTTCTGGATTCCAGTTTCCTGCTTTTGCTTGATCAACAGTTACAATAGTACCATTAGCTTGCCTGTCAGCTAAACTCTTATCACCATTATTTTCATATATTAAAAAACTAGTTGTAATTCCATCATTACCTTTAATAGGATCTATTAAATAATCTGAACCACCTTTTACTGGATTTTGAAAATATTGGTTAAATATTTTATCACCATCTGGCAAAATATCTGTAAAAGACTTTATTCCACCATAATTCATAATAAAATTCCTCCTATCCTTATATTTTTATTACATTCTTATCATATCTAAAAATGAAAATTTAGTCAATAACTAACAATTACCTTTACACCAATTTTACAAGTATAATCATACTATTACTATTATTTATTATATTAATCTAATTACTCAGTTATTTTAAATAAGATTATTAACAATAGCTATTATATTAAAACATATTGATTAAATATATCTATAGTCTCCCATCAAATAGGCTAATTAATATAAAGAAACTGCCTATTAAAATATAGTTGTATTATAAACATAAATTCATATATACTTATCAAGCAAAACACTAATCATAAAATAATATAGTATAGAAGATTAAGAAAAAAAAGAGTATATTTTAACAAAAAGAGCTTGTCCGAAAGGAACTCTAATATTAAAACCAGGTTTAGCTTTCTCCATCTCTTCTACTATTCTATCTGAAAGACCTTTAAAACTCGTCTTTTCTATTAACGAAAACAACTTTCTCTGTCTTTTATTTATATTTTCAATATTATTATAAAAATAACTATCTCTTTCTAAAAACTTATCTTTATTATCAATCATTACTTCATTAAAACCAGTTTTATAAGCCCCAGGTTCTATTAAAGAAATAGTAATATTTTTATTTATTTTTTTTAGTTCTATATTAAGAGTTTTAACAAGTATTGATAAAGCAGCTTTTGAGGAAGTATAACAAGAAAGATATGGCAAAACTAACATACTAGTAAGAGAAGAAGTTACAAAAATTTTTCCTATCTTCTTATTATTACAAAAATTATTATATCCTCTTTTAACCACTTCCATTGTACCGAAAACATTTACCTCATAATTATTTCTTAATACATCTATATCCATTGCAAGAAGACTTCCACCATAACCAACCCCAGCATGAGCCCATAACACGTCATAAGATAAAGTACTTAATAACTCTAAATCATGTTTATTTGTAATATCAAGCTTATATACCTGAACCCTATCTCCATATATTTTAACTTTTTCCTTTAAACTATTTTCTTGGTTTTTCGTATGAACACATAAAATAACTTCATGGCCTCTTTTAATTAACTTATTAAAAGTAGCATATGCTATTCCACTTCTTGCCCCTGTTATTAAAACTTTCATCTTATCACCTACAAATATTATTAACAAAAAAAGAAAAAATCAACACTATTTATTTTTGCGTTGATTTTTCATAATTATAAAGGAAACTCCCTTTTTCTCGTTCTTAATCTTAATATCATAACCAATAATACTTAAGGTCTTTTTAACTATTGAAAGACCAAGTCCAAATTCTCCTTTAATTCCCTTACGAAACGGAGTAAAAATTCCTTCAAGCAAATCATTGTCGATATTTGAACCATCATTATATAATATAAGTTTATTTTGTTTGGCAGTAATTTTTATTTTTTTATTAGCATATCTCATAAAGTTGTTTAATAAATTATCTAATATTGTTTCCCAGTGTTCAACTGTACCAACAAATGATAATTTATTATCTATATCCAAGATAAATTCTACATCCTTTCTTTTCCATTTAAATTTATCTACTTCATCTGTAAGTATTTTCTTAATATCTACTGGAACAATTTCAACTTTAGTATCTTTGAGATATTCTAATTTATTTAAGTAAAGAAGTGAGTGTACTTTATTTTCTAATTTATTTGTCTGTTCCTCAATGATTTTTAGAGCAACATTAGGCTCTTCCACTTCATCTGAGACAGCTTCTATATATGACTTTATAACGGTAAGAGGTGTTTTAAAATCATGTGAGATATTTTGATACATTTGATTGCGATACTCCTCCTGATTTTTTAAGGATATTCGCATATCTTCAATTGCCAAACCAAGAGATTTTATTTCATCATCAATAATAAAATCTATCTTATGGTTATAACTTGCATTATCAATATTGTCTATTTTATATTTTAATTTTTCTATCTTAAATACAATCATACTACTCCATATAACTAAGATAAGTCCAATTATTAAAAACATTATCAAAACTATTGGAATAACAGTATTCAAAATTTCTTCTTTAGTTTGTCTAATATAAGAGTCTCCTGTTAGGGCAACACGAATTACCCCTGAAGTTTGTATTTTATAATAATAATAGGTTTTATGTTTATAGATAAACTTTCCATAATCACTAGTTAAGTATTTTCTTAACTTATTTGTATCTTCAATTTCCAAAACATCAGACAAATTGTCACTATTTACAATCTTTCCATCTATTATATAAAGATAAGCAACTGTAGAATTAACTAATTCTTTATTAAAATCTTGTTGCATTACTTTTAGGGGTTCACTTAAATAACTATATATATTTTTCTCAGCAACTGGTATTAATACTTTAGGAAGTACTACTCCAATTGATATAAATAAAATTATAAAAACAGTTATTATTATATAGAATAGTTGACGACTTAAACTTATTTTTTTATAACTCATGATAGCCTATACCCATAACCATAAATTGTACTAATTTTAAGCTTTGGCATCTTCTTTCTAAGACGCCGTACAAGATCATCTACCACTCTATCTGTACCAAAATAGTCAACTCCCCAAACTTGCTGTAAAATTTCATCTCTAGAGAAACCTTTACCAATATTATTAAGAAATAGGAGTAATAAATCAAATTCTAAGGTAGTAAGATTTAAAATTTTAGTTTCTCTATAAGCAATTCTTTTTTCAATATCTACTTTGTAAATATCATAATCAATTTGTTTAACATCTTCACATTTATATACTCGCTTTATAATATTATTAACTCTTAAAACGAGTTCTTTACTAGAATAAGGTTTAGTTATATAATCGTCACTTCCAAGTTCAAGTCCAAGTATCTTATCAAGTTCTTGATCCCTAGCAGATGTAAATATTACAGGAACATTTTCATCTACTTTCCTAATAGCACCGATTATATCATAGCCATTAATATCATCTCCTAACATTATATCAAGAATCCACAAATCTACTTTACAACCAATATAATTTATGGCATCATTTCCTTTTGTAAAGCAAATAACTTTATAGCCTGCTTTTTCTAAATATAGTTTTACTAAATTGGAAAGATCTATTTCATCTTCTACTAAACATATTGTATACACAAAATCACCTACTAATTATAGTATAACATACTTTAATTTATCTGTATTATCACCTCCAAATATTTATGTATTTATTAAATATAAGTTAATTTCAAAAAACATTTTATCTTCTTCTTATAAGCATCATCTCCCTTTGACACTTTAATAATATCTAAAAATTATAGAATAAATATAAAAAAAATATGGGAAATTATGGGATTATAAATATATTCATATTATATATTTGATCAAATACTAGTTATAGTAAAAGAAAACAATTTGTTAATTACTATATTCTTAATTAAACTATAACTTCAATTTTTATTATTATAAAGTATTTATTGTACCTTTCTTATACAAAAAAAATCCCTAAGACTTAGTTTTAAGGAAAATTTTTTTCATTGCATATTACTATTTTGATCATTCAGTTGTGCATTAGGATCTTTACTATTATCTATTAATGGTTGCATTAGTTGAGAATTCATATCAAATGATGATTGAGAATTCTGATTTGAAACTGTTCCTAATGTATTATAACTTGGCTGCATAGATTCATTCTGTTGATTATTAATAACATTTCCATTTTTCAAACGAACATATTTAACAATCGCATAAACAAATAATCCAATAATTCCTAGTCTATACAATATAGACACAATAGAGTTTAAAGCTCCTGGTAAAATAGAATGAGTTGTAGTCACTCCATTAATAGTAGTTGTAGTATTTGCAGTTAATATAGAACAAGCAACTAGAATCCAACCTACTGTCTTATTTACTGTTAACTTACCAAGCAAATAAATATTACAAATAGGAATCCAAGCTAAAGCTGTTCCCTTCCCATACATTAATTTATTAAGTTTACTTAAAAATATAGCCAATGCAACATATATTACTATTATTACTATAATAAATATAAGAAAAAGCCCCATAAAAGCCCCTAAAATTGTTTCCATAAATCATACTCCTTTACTATTTATAATATAATATAAATTTATAACTAATTCAATTCAAATTAACATATTGTATACTATAAATTAACCTTTTAATAAAAAATACTATAACAAAAATTTCTATCCTCTAAATAATACAAGCATATATACCATTACTTTCTAAGTTAAACAAGAAACTATCTATAAATATCAAATAATACTAAAAATTTTCTTACATTAGAAAAAATTTTCAAGATAAATAAAAAAATACCAGATTTACTAATATATGTTATAACATACTAGTACTGATATTATCTCAATAATCGATTCACTGCCAAAACTTTAATCTTCAAGTTAATAATGATAATAAGTATTAACAAAAAATCAATAATAAATTAAATAATAAAAATAATACTAAAAAATTATTCAAATAACCTTTTATATGCATTTATTAAATGAGAAACTGGAGCACATCCCATAAAGCATATAACAGCATTATCTATATTTTTTAATTTATCAATTGATTCATCTCCAATTATTTCAGCTCCTTCAATCTTATCCGTTATAATATGTGAACTTATTCCTGGATAATCCTCACTATTTTCTCTATTACAATCTATTTCTGTTAAATAAACCTTATCAGCATCTTTTAATACTTCAACAAATTCATTTGTAAAATCTCTTGTTCTAGAATAAGTATTAGGAACAAAAATTGCAATAATTTTTTTATCCTTATATTTTTCTCTCACAGCATCAAGTACTGATTTTATTTCAGTTGGATGATGAGCATAATCATCAATTATAATATTAGAACCAACTATCTCCTCAGCAAAACGTCTTTTAGCATTTTTAAAAGTTGAAAGTAAATTCTTTATATCTTCTACTTCTATTCCTTGATTTAAACAAGTAATTATAGCAGCAGTAGCATCTAAAATCATTGGTTTTCCAAAAAGAGGAATATTAAAAGTACCAATCAGTTCACTACCCTCATATAAGTCGAATCTACTACCATCTTGTGTTGTTTCTTTACCTCTTATAATATAATCATTATCATTATTAAAACCATAATAAATTATAGGAATATCACACTTTAATTTTCTAACATTTATATCATCACCGCAAGCTATTACTTTTTCTTTAGTATGACTTACAAACTCACTAAAAGTATCTATAATATCATCTAAATCCTTATAACATTCCATATGTTCTCTTTCAATATTAGTAATTATTGAATACTTAGATTCATACGTTAAAAAATGCTTATTAAATTCATCTGATTCTATTACAAACAACTTATTATTCTTCGTAACCTTACCATCACCTGCACCTATAAAATAATTGCAACCAATAGTATTATTTATAATATGTTTAATTAATGAGGAAGTTGTAGTTTTACCATGTGTTCCAGCAACTGCAATAGTATCAAACATCTTAGTAATTTCACCAACTACTTCATTATATTTCTTTATTTTAAGACCTAATTGTCTTGCTCTTTGTAACTCATGATGATCTTCTCCCATTGCAACAGAATATGTTACAATCACATCTTTTTCTAATATATGTTTACTATCTGAATAAATTCTTATTCCTCTATCATCTAACCCTTTTTGTGTAAATTTATAATCTAAAACATCATCATAACCAAATACATCATATTCTAAATCATAAAGTATCTGTGCAAGAGAACTCATACCAGTCCCTTTTATTCCCAAACAATAATATTTCATAATACTCCTTCTTCCCACTTAATATAATCTATGAAAAATAGTTATTAAATATTATTTAATTAGTAACTCTTCTAATTGCCACAATATCTCTATATTTAGCATTAGCACTTATTTTAATACCATCTCTTTCATTACTAGCATGAATAATTTTCATTCCATCTCCCATGAACAATGCAACGTGCCCATTATAACAAATTATATCTCCAGCACGAGCCTGTGATATATCAGATACTGCTTCTCCAACAGTTCTAAGACTTGTAGAATTTCTGGGAACATTTATATTAAAATTTTTATAAATTAAATGAATAAACCCACTACAATCAGTCCCTGCAGTTAAACTATTCCCACCATATACATAAGGATTACCAACAAACTTTTTAGCATACTCGATAACACTACTACCAGCAGTCGTATTTACTCCACTAGAAGAATCTCCTCCTGAAATACCTCCAGAATTAGTATAATTATTACTACCAAGTATTGCTTTATTTTTAGATGCTTCTGCTGATATTGTAGAACTAAGTGAACCACCTGCATCTCTAACAGAATCCATAACATCCTGCTTTTCTTTTACTGAAGTCCAACAACTAGATAAATCAAGAGACACAATTGTTCCACTAGTTCCTATACCAACATCTCCATACTCAGTAATTAAATCCATAGCTAAATTAATGATAACTGGAATAAAAAATACTATTATAGCAGACATAAAAGAATTAAATATTTTTTTCTTTCCTTTCTTATCATCATCTGGATTAATCATTAATTTAACAAATTGCCAAACTCCTACCACTAATAAAATAATGGGAACGACCATTTGGATTAAATCAAGAAATCTTCTAACGATTGTAAGTATAGATGCTAATACATAATCATCACATATTTCATTTGCCAATATTAAAAACATTGTTACACCCCCAAACTTATTTTACAATAAACTTGAAATCATTTCTAGTATAATATTCTTCTTCACCATATATAGAAAATACAGAAAATGCTCTATAAACAACTAAATGCCCTTCTTCTATATAATAATTTGCACCATCTATATAATTATCAATATTTCTCATTTCTAAAAAACATTTATAATCGCACTCTTCCTTTACGATAAAACCTTTTTCTACTTCATCACTATATTTACTCTTCATAACACTAGCCATAACATCATTAACATCACTATATGTCATATCAAAACTTTTTACAATTTCATCATTTGTTAATAATTTACAACCTTTATTTAAATCAAATACATAAGTCTTAAAAGAATAAATCAATCTTTTTTCACTATCAATATCTCTAAACATCAATACAACTGATAAAATATTTCTATTTTGATTATACCTATATGTCACAGTTTTATTAATATCTTTAGAAACTAAATATTCTTTAGAGATTTTCTCTATTTCCTCATTTACTGCTTTAGCATAATCTCCTACTATATTGATATATGGAATTACTGCCTTATTAGTACTTGATGAATATTTAGTATATACATACCCTTTTCCTTCATCAATTCTATAACCATTATACTTTGCTTTATTAAAATATCTAAACATAAATAAAATAAAAGCTACAACTAATATTATACATAAAATAACAAGTAATTTTTTATTTATTTCAATACTTTTACGTTTAATCATAAAATCATTTCCTTTTACTAACAGATACTCCATCACCAAGCTTATAAAATATTGTTTCATATTTATCATTATTATTTAAAAAATCAATATAATCTTTTATCTTTCTTACAAGAGCTTTTATATTCTTACTACCTATATCCTCTATATTCATTGAAACATATCCATGAAAATCTAAATTATCAGTAATAATATAACCATTATCACATAAATTATTTTCATATTTCAAAAATAATTTTTTATTTTGTGCTTTAGCAGCATCTATAAAAATAAGATCAAACTTATCAGTAATTTCTACATCTAAAGCATCCCCAAATATCAAAGTTATTTTATCAGCTAACTGTAATTGGTCAATATTCTTCAAAGCTTCCAAATATCTTTCCTTATCTCTTTCAATTGAAACTACTTTAACATTATCAAAACTAGAAGCCATTCTAATTGCAGAATATCCTATAGCAGTACCTATTTCTAAAATATTTTGAATATTTTTTTCTTTTATAAATTCAAGAATAAATTCTATTCCATCTCTTTGCATAATAGGAATATTATTAATTTTAGCATATTCTTCTAGTTCTTTAATTTTATTATCTACCATATCCAGTTACCTGCCTCTTTTATCTCCTGTACCTTCTTTAAATGTTCACCATTTGTCTTAGTATAATATATATTACCAAGCTTGTCTGCTACAAAGTATAAATAAGAACTATTAGTTGGTTTTAAAGCTGATTTTAAAGATGATAAAGATGGCATACAAATTGGTCCAACAGGTAATCCTATTAAATTTTTACTTCTAGTATTATATGGATTATATTTTTCAAACTCACTAGTAGTTAGATCACCAGTCATTGGTTTTTGAAAAGCATAATAAGTAGTAACATCACTTCCCAAATTCATAGCCTTACTAAGCCTATTCTCAAATATTCCAGCAATCATACTCCTATTTTCATCATTTGTACCCTCAAGTTCAAGCATACTAGCAAGAGTAATGAATTCGTGTAATGTATGTCTACTATTTAGAGAAATATCAAGACTATCAAGCATTTCCTTTTCTCTATCTAACATTTTTTCAATAATTGTTTTAACTGAAACATCTTTATTAATAAACTCATAAGTATCTGGAAACAAATAACCTTCTAATGAGTAATATATATCATCATTTAAAATATCTTCTGTTAAGAAATAATACTTTTCTATTAAACTCTTAAGATACTCTTTATCATTAACTGTATTAATAACATCATCATATGAATTACTTGTTTCTTTACTTATCAACTCAGCATAATCTGTAATTCTATAGCCCTCTTTAAAAGTAAGTCTTATAACACCTTTATTTAAAGTATTGCCTCTACATACTTGCTCAAGTATCTCTGACAAGTTCATACTTTTTCTAAATTCATAAGTAGCAGCTTTCAAAGACTTACAATTATTTAGTTTGGAATATAAAAGGAAAAAGTCACCATTCCTAATAACACCTCTTTTTTCTAATAACTTTCCAATCCCTCTAGAAGACATTCCACTTTCTACTTCAACTTCTATAATAGAATTTGAATTTTTATCTACAGGGCTTGCTAAATAACAGTAAATTACACTTGTTGAAATTAAAAATAGCCCTAATAATACAAGTATCACTATAGTTATTCCTACCTTTTTTTTAACTTTTTTTCTTGCCATATTAGTCCCCTTTTATCTAATTATTGTTTGTCAGTAGAGTTTTCTCTAAGTTCTTCTTGAATAGTATTTAATATAGTTTCAATTACTTTCCATTCCTTATCAGTTTCAATCGCCTCTAATCTAGGACTACTTTCTTCAGGATGATAAATTGAAGCATAAACAACTACGTTTCCTTCTTCATCTTTTGAATTATCAGTATATACTATATAATTTTTTAAATTTTCTTCGCCTTGAAAAGTAAATAAAACATCATATTTTGTTTCAATACCATCCTCATTTTTCATAATAAAACTATTTTCTTCCATCTCTATTAATTTCCTTTCTTATTCAAAAAGCTTTGTAATATTATAGTAGCGGCCAAACTATCAATTACTTTTTTTCTTTTTTTCCTAGACGTATCATTTTGAAGTAATATATTAGTAGCTTCTCTGGTAGTAAGTCTCTCATCCTCCAAATAAACTGGTATCTTAATTTTTTCTTCAAGCCTCTTTTTAAACTCTTCACTAAGTATTGCTTTTTCTCCTATTGTATTGTTCATATTCTTTGGATACCCTAAAACTATACCATCAACTTTTTCTTCTAAAACAAGCTTAGAAACCTCTTCTATTAGAAAATCATAATTTTCATTATGTCTGATTATCTTCATACTTCTAGCAACAATTCCTAGTTTATCAGAAATTGCAATTCCCAAAGTTTTTGAACCTAAATCAAGTCCCAAATAACGCATTATCTCTTTTTTTGAAACTCCTCTAATAAAACTTCTACAATCTTAGCTCTATCCATACTTTGCATCTTTTTTCTTGCATCTCTATGACTAGAAATATAACCCAAATCTCCACTTATTAAGTAACCTACTATTTGATTAGTTGGATTATATCCTCTCTCTTTTAAAGCTTCATAAACTTCTTTTAATGTATAACGTATTTCCTCTACGTTCATATCTTCTATATGAAATAAACAAGTCTCTTCTAAACTCATAATATATCACCTCGCTACAATTACTTCTATTCTATCATCAATTAAAAAAATTAGCAAATTATTATATTATTTTAGACATATATAATAAAAATACTAAATACATAATTGACATTATAAAACCATTTATTTTTTCAAAAGTAGATGTTTTATACTTAACTCCTACAGCAATAGTAATCAAAAGACCACCAATAAGACCACCAATATGAGCAAAATTATCTATTCCAGTAATCATAAAACCTAAACATAAATTAGTAACAATTAAAGGAACTATTTGCGTTCTTACAACATTTCCTAAATACACTCTATAATGATATCCAAAATATACTAAACTACCCATAAGACCAAATATTGCACCACTTGCTCCTACACTTATATTATTTCCTAAAAAGATAATAGACATAAGAGAAGATGCTATTGCACTAAACAAATAGATAACTAAAAATTTTACTTTTCCTAAAAAGCTTTCTAATTGACGACCAATTACTAATAAAGCATAGCAATTAAACATTAAATGAAAAATATTAGCATGAATAAAGGCTGCACTTAAAAGTCTATAATAATCTCCACCTCTAACGTAAGGTCCAAAAAGGGAAAATTTTTCTATAAAATAATTACTTTGATTAAATAAAACTGGAATTAAATAGATAAAAATATTAAGAGCTATTAATAAAAATGTAATCATAGGATATTTCTGTTTAAATATCTCTTCTACTTTTTTATTATCTGTAACATTATGTTTATTTATATCATTAGTTATTTTAATAAATAGTTGCATTCCTTCTTCTGTATAATCAAAAGTATCAATAATATCAGGGAAAGTTGATTTTATAATATCATTTTTTATAATATCATCTTCATCAGTCACTTTTAAACAAGTAATATCTTTAGCTGGAGACTCTTCTACTTCCTCATCTAAATCTAAAAATATACTAAGAGTATTTATTTTAAAAGACAATGTTCTAGATTTAATTTTTTTTACAATTCTCTTTGTTTTAAAAACATCAAATCCAAATTGTTCTTCATTTAAAATATGGCCAGACACAATTCTAACTATTTTATAATTTTCTTCCATATTTTCTAACCAAATTTCATTCTCAACACCTTGAAGTATTACAGGATTATAATTCTTTTTAGTAATAAAATAATGAAGTAATTTCATAACTAACATATTCTTATTATCTAATAAAGCTTCACTTATATTATTTTTCAAATTATCCCCTCCTCCTGTAAATATATTATATACTATAAGTTAATTTTAGAAAAGAACATATGTGATGTTTTTCTAAAAAATAAAAAAACAATAAATAGCAAAAATTTTTCTATTATTGTTTTAAATAAGTTTATTTATCTAAAATCTATTTTTCTAATAATATAAGGCCTAAATCATAAAATGTTCCATCAGCTCTTTGAGCTAGCATAGTAACTCCTCCAAACTGCATAGCATCAGCAGTATAGAATTTTACTACTCCTGAAACGTTCGGTATTTTTCCATATGACTTAATATTTTTATTATTTGTCATAGCTTCTAATAAAGGAGTATACTCTACTGTACCATCACTCATCAAATATAAAATAGTAACACCACTTATATCCTGTCCATAACCACCAATATAAATATCCTTTATTTCTGTTGAAAAATTATTAATTGTTAAAGATTCTATATCAGAAGACCAAGCAGAAGAACCAGATAGTGGTCCAAATAAAGACCAATTGATACTTAATTTAACACTTCTTCTATCTTCACTAAGTTTAATTGACAAACCATCAGCATTATCATAAAAAGCTAATGTATAGGTCTCACCTTTACTATTAATACACTTTTTAGAATCAACAGTTAAATCAAAATTAGATGAAGATTCATTTTGATTATTACCATTGTTTATCAAATTAGAATCTTGATTATTACCTTTCTGATTTGTTTCAGTTTTACCCGAAAGTAACATATTATCTTTTCCAATATAATAAGCCATAGAAATAATAACTAATACTAACACTGCAACTACAACACTTAAAACTACTTCTCTTTTAGAATTATGCTTAGACATAAACTCACCTCCAACTCAAAAATAATTATAGTATTTTGTTAACTGTTTGTCAATTTATTCTCGTGTTTTTCTAAATAAATTAGTAAAATTTTCTGTATATTTACTTCTCACTATCAGCTGCCAATTTTTCATAATATTCATATCTACTCTTAGCATTATTTTTATTTTCTTCTAATATCTCCTTAAATGATTTATTTATACTTTTTAAAGTACGATAGCGATCTTCTCCACCAATAAAATCAGAATACTTAGAAAAATCAGCTTTTGAGTCAAGTGAAAACTTAGCAGTTTCAGGATTATAATGAAATATTGGGAAATATCCAGATAAGGTTGCATTCTTCTCTTCTTCCATAGTAGTTCCCATTCCTTTAATAATACCCTGAGCAATACAAGGTGCATAAGCAATTATAATTGATGGACCATTATATTTTTCAGCTTCTTTAAAGACCTTAATAGTTTGATTAGGATTAGCTCCCATTGATGTAGTTGCAACATACACATGTGGATAAGTTAAAGCAATACGCGCTAGATCCTTTTTACTAGTTTTCTTACCTTTTGACGCAAACTTTGCAATAGCACCTCTTCTAGTAGATTTTGATGATTGTCCTCCAGTATTTGAATAAACCTCAGTATCAAGTACTAATATATTAACATTCTCATGACTAGACAAAACGTGATCTATTCCATTATAACCAATATCATAAGCCCAGCCATCTCCACCAACCATCCAAATAGATCTAGGCTTTATGAAATTCTTTAACTCTTTTAATTCCTCTATCTTAGTTTTATCTATTATTTCATACAAATTAGAAGCAGTCTCCTCATTTATTTCATCAACATAAGCTTTGTATATTTTCTCTTCGCTCTTCTTAACTTCCTTAATATTTTCTTTGATTATATTAACAATTCTATTTTTTATTGCAATATCAGCTATTCTCATACCATAACCAAACTCAGCATTATCTTCAAATAAAGAATTAGCCCAGCAAACACTATATGGCATCGAAGGATTACTAGCACCATAAATTGAAGAACAACCAGTAGCATTAGCAATAACTAAATTATCTCCAAATAATTGTGTTAAAAGTTTTAAATATGGCGTTTCTCCACAACCAGCACATGCTCCACTAAACTCGAATTTAGGCTTAACAAACTGACTTCCTTTAACTGTTGTAGTTGGAAGAGGAGTCTTTTCTACCACTTCATTAAATAGATAATCAGCCTCACGTGTAACAGAATCATAAACAGTATGTTTCTCTACCATTTCTAAAGCCTTTTCTCCTTTTTTTCCAGGACAAACATTACTACATATAGAACATCCTGTACAATCATTTACACTAACTCCTATTGTAAACTTTAAATTTTCATCTTTAATATTAGAATCTAGTAATTTATCCTTTAAAGTATCAGGCGCATCTAATACTTCATTCTCATTAAGTAAAAATGGTCTTATAACAGCATGTGGACACATCAAACTACAAAGACCACATTGTATACAATTTTCACTTTTATAATTTGGACAAATATCAGAAATATTTCTTTTTTCAAATTTTGATGTTCCTGCTACAGTAGTACCATCTTCTTCATCCAAGAATTTGCTAACAGGAAGACTATTACCTTCCATTTTACTAATAGTTTCAAATATAGTTTGAGTCTTTGGCATCTCTGGAATAAAATTAACATCTGGTATCTTTACATTAATAAGATTTTGGGTTGATCTATCAATACTTCTAATATTTTTAGTAGCAATATCTCCTCCTTTATCTTTAAAACGCTCTCTAATATTTTCTTTAATCTTTCCGACAGCAAAATCATAATCAATAAGTCGACCTAATTTAAATATTAAACATTCTATTATTGAACTAATCTTCCCACCAAGATTATTTTCACGAGCAATTTTAGAAGCATCTATTATATAAAATTTAATATTTCTCCTTTTTAAAATATTTTTATCATAATTACTCATAGACTTTAAAATTTCATCTTTATCTTTCGAAGT
This sequence comes from uncultured Bacilli bacterium, assembly GCA_910576925.1. Lineage (GTDB taxonomy): Bacteria > Bacillota_I > Bacilli_A > RF39 > UBA660 > UBA2730. The sequence continues at coordinate 53,336 of CAJTKB010000005.1, forward strand.
ATTAAGTAAAAATATTCCATTATTTGAAATCCTATCAAGCATTTTAAGGTGTCCCAAATAACTTTCTTTAGTACAAACTATCATATTTGCTTTTTCAATATAATAAGTTGATCTAATTGGACTTTTTCCAAATCTTAAGTGAGAAATAGTAACTCCACCACTCTTTTTAGAATCATATTGAAAATATCCTTGTACATAAGCCTTAGAATAAGTACCTGTAATCTTCATTAAATCTTTTGATGCACTAACCATTCCATCAGAACCATAACCATATATTAAAAATGAAGTATTATTAGTAGGCAAAACAAACTTTTTATTATAATTAATACTAAGTTTTGTTATATCATCATCAATTCCTAAAGTAAAGTTATGATGTGCTTCTTTACTATCTAAAAAATCAAATAAACCTTTAATCATAGCAGGAGTAGTATTTTTTCCAGATAATCCAAAACGCCCCCCATATATTTTTACTTTTTCACTATATTCTTTAACTACATTACAAACATCTAAATATAAAGGTTCTCCTGTTGCACCTACTTCCTTTGTTCTATCAAGAACAGCAATTTTCTTAACAGTCTTAGGTAATGCTTTTAAAAAATATTTTGTAGAAAATGGTCTATATAAATGTACTTCAATTAAACCAACATTTTCACCATTATCCACCATATAAGAAACCGTCTCTTTTATAGTTTCACAAACAGAACCCATTGCAACAATAATCTTAGTAGCACTACTTGATCCATAATAATTAAAAGGTTGATAACTTTTTCCTGTAATCTTATTTAGCTCTATCATATAATTATTTACAATATCAGGTAACTGATCATAATATTTATTTCTAGCCTCTGTCACTTGAAAATAAACATCTTCATTTTGTGAAGTTCCTCTTATTACAGGTTCTTCTATATTAAAAGCTCTATTTCTAAATTCTTTAAGAGATTCATTATCAATCAATTTTTTTATATCTTCCATATCAAGAACATCTATTTTCTGAAGTTCGTGACTAGTTCTAAAGCCATCATTAAAATTAACAAAAGGAACACGCCCCCTTATTGTTGATAAATAACTAACAGCAGTTAAATCCATAGAATCTTGTACTGAAGAACTAGCAAGTATTGCAAAACCAGTTTGTCTAACAGCATAAATATCTTGATGATCTCCAAATATTGATAAAGCATGTGTCGCTATACTTCTAGCTGCTACATTTATTACACAAGGAAGTAATTCTCCAGCAATTTTATACATATTAGGTATCATTAAAAGTAAACCTTGACTTGCTGTATAAGTCGAAGTAAGACATCCTGATAAAAGCGAACCATGTACCATTCCACTAGCACCCGCTTCACTCTCCATTTCAACTACTTTTACAGGTGTACCAAAAAAATTAAGTCTACCATCATTTGACCATTTATCAGTTAATTCAGCTATAGGAGAAGCTGGTGTAATAGGATAAATTCCTGCAACCTCTGTAAAATTATATGAAACATGAGCAACAGCTTCATTTCCATCCATTATTCTTTTCATGAGATACCTCCCTAATCTTATAATAATTATATACTAATTTTAAATTAAATTAAATACTTATTCCAATATATATGGATTTTTTAAAGTTCCAGTTCCTGAAGTAATTTCACTCTTATCAATACATACCACTGGCAAAACCTTCTTAATTATATTTGCACCTTCACTAATAATAGTACCAAACTTATCATACGTAAAAGTTATATTAGAATCATCCTTACTAGAATTAATTAAATAATAATCACTCAAATAATTACTAATATTTAAATCAAATATATTCATAAGTCCCACTTTTACACTTATCTTAGAATTATATATATTTAAATAATTATAATTATCTAATATATTCCCTGTATAGAATACACATTCTTTTAAATATTTTTTATACGATAAACTATTATAATAATTGTTATTTAAATAATAAGCAATATTATTTTTATTAAGTGGATTAAATAAGGATGAAGAATATGAAAAAAGCATTTTCTTATCAAGTACTTTATTACTTCTTAGTTTTAATATACCTTCACTATCTGAAACTACTTGATACATATCTTGTCCTAACATCACATATTTATTTATATAATTATCATGTGTTTCAATAACATATGGATTATTATAAGTTCCACTACCTTTTTTTACAACTAAATCAATTTTTAGATTCATAACTACTCGAATACCACTAGAAGTATTAAAGTTAACACTTTCTTCTATTTTACCATCATCAGTTTTAATAATTATTTGATCACCATTATTAAGAAAAGAAGATTCTCCATTATCAAGAAAACTACCCTTATTTTTAGAATTATTATAACTATCTATATCTAATATCGTAAAATAATTATTATCATCAATCTTTTCTAAATACTTTTCTTTATTACTAATACTATCATAATATATTCCAGTATGAATATCTTCATTCTTATTTAACCATAAATCTATGTTATTATCCCCTAAATAAAAAACAGCTTCATTCTTATTTGATATAATTTTTACATTATCGTTTGTAAAAGATACTATCCTATATATCCTATTAAATATTTGAATATAATTATTTACATTCTCCCCTTTAAAATAATATTTATCATTATTCTTATATAAACCATCTTTATCTTTAGTTATTTTATTATAATATAAAATTCTTTTATAAAGTTCATCATCATAATTATCAGCTTTTGCCTCTAAGGTAATACCCTGATATATTAAAAATCCTGATAAAATAACCAGTACTATAACTAGTACATATCTTCTCATATTATCACCTAAACACAATTATATAATGAAAAAAGTATCTTTACTAAAATAAAGATACCCTATATTTTGACATATTTATACAAAAACTAATTAATCTCGATAATTTCTACTTCATAGGAACCATTAGGGGAAGCTACTGTAACTATTTCACCAACTTTATGATCAAGTAATGCTTGTGCAATAGGTGATTCATTAGAAATTTTACTCTCAAATGGATCAGCTTCTTGACTTCCTACTATTTTATATTCATCAACTTCATCATCATCTACGTATTTAATAGATACTGTACTACCTAGTCCTACAACATCTTTTGGTATATCAGTTATTATTGATACATTCTCAAGCATTTTCTCAATTGTTTGTATTCTAGCTTCAATTTGAGCTTGTTCATCTTTTGCAGCATCATAATCAGCATTTTCTGATAAATCTCCCAAACTTCTAGCTTCTTTTATAGAAATAATATTTTCTGGTCTTTTTACATTTATTAAATTGTCAAGCTCTGCTTTTAATGAGTCTAATCCTTCTTGTGTTAAATAAACAGTATTCTTGTTTTTCATCTTTCTTTCACCTCTAATTTTTTCACATAATTATGTGTATTCCATAACATTGCTTAATTATACTACAAATTAACAAAAAAATCAATTATTTAGAAGTACTTTTTAATACTTTTTGAAAAATCTCAGTCTCCCTTTTATGTTCATCAGCAAGAAAAAGCATCCTTTCTCTATAATACCCTATTAAATCCATTGCTTCATAAAAACATTTATTATAATCATTTAATGTAGCTTCCACAACTCCCTTAGCACCATTATTAGATATTTCATATATCTCGTTTCTTTGATAAGTACTATGCCTATTTTCTATAATTTTATTTCTATACATATAACTAAGAATATAATTAGCTAACATACTATGACCAGTTGATGAAATATGAAAATTATTTTTACTCTTAATGAATTCTTTTCCTATTTCATCAGTATTAATAAAAGTAATACCATATTGGTTACATAAATCTTGTAAATTTTCATTATAAGAAATAGCTAAATCTCTAAATATATTCATTTCATTTTTTTGTAAAGATTTAGGAACATAAGCACCTAAAGTATATATATCTGTTTTATCATTAATACTTAATATAGAATTATAATTTTTCTCAATAGATTCCATAACATTTTCTAAAGTTTTAGGATCACTAGTTTTTTCTAAGGTATAATAATAATTAGGCTTTATTTCACGATACTTGTAATCTTTTTTTATTCCAAATGGGTTAGCTCCAATTTCTCTCATTAAATCATTTACACCACTAGAACAAATCACTACAGGTTCCTTTGAATATTTCAATAAAGATGATATTCTTATATTTTTATCTCTTTCATTAATATTATAAATTAATCTATAAATGTTGCCAATTTTTCCAAAAAACTTAGGAAATCCAAGATCAGTCATTACTTTAGAAAAAGCACTAATAGCACTATAAATTTGTGATAATTTTATTTCTTCTACACTTAAATTATTTTTTTTAAAGTAATCTATATGTTCCGTTTTATTGATAGTAAGTGAAAAAGCATTAATAACTTCTGGTAGTAATTCATCATCAGTTAAAGCTAAAGACAAATACTCTAATAAACTCTTTTTAAAAAATGTTATAGTAACATTAACACCCTGTGAATCATTTAATCCAATTATAACTAATCCATTTTTTTATAGTACTCTATCAAGCTTTTTATTTTCTCATAATCTATAACCTGCATTATTTTTCTCCTCCAAAAAATATAACTCATCATAATACATAAATAGTATTTTTATAAAGTTATATTAAAATTCTAATTATTTAACTCTAATTTTTTCACTTCACTATTTAAGAATTCATCTGTCATACCAGAAATAAAATCTATAACCATTCTCTTATTACTGGTATTACTAGTATAGTCTAATACTTTATTATCTAAAAATAACTTATAAATAATACTTTCCTTATTACATATCTCTATATCACTCAAATATTTTTTATAAAGTTTATTTATTCCAACTCTATAATATTCTTTTTCTTCATTACTCATTGCAACATTATAAAGCTTTTGATAGTTAAACTTTTTTAAATCATAAATAGCATTATAAACTTCATCACTCATTTTTATATAAGGTTTATCAAGGCTATTTTTTATTATATCCAATGTAATATTATTAATTATATCTCTATTATTATTACCAAGTATTTTAACTATATTTAAAGGTAAATCTTCTCTACTTAATAAACCTAATTCTATAGAGTCTTCTATATCACGTCCTAAGTACGCAATAATATCAGATATTCTTACAACACATCCTTCTAATGTCATAGGAGCATAGGACTTAGACTTTTTTATATCAGAGTAGCTTTCTCTATATTCTCTTAAAACTTCTTCACAAGTTTTTTTCATAGGTTTATAAACAGAGCTAACCATTTCACCATTATGACACATAATACCATCAAGTGTTTCAACACACAAATTAAGTCCACGTCCATTATTATCTATATAAAGATAATGTCTAACACTTTGAATATTGTGCGAAAAATATTCTCCTATTTCCCTAAGTGATATTTCATTTAAAACACTTTCTCCAAAATGTCCCAGAGGAGTATGTCCAATATCATGCCCTAAAGAAATTGCTTCTATAAGATCTGTATTAAGCCGTAATGCTCTTCCTATTGTTCTTGCAATTTTACTAACAAATTGCACATGAATTATTCTCTTTGATATATGATCATTATTTTTAAATGAATAAACTTGTGTTTTATCCATATATCTAGTATATGAAAGAGAATGTATTATTCTATCTGTATCTCTTGCAAATGGTGTTCTAATATCAATATTTTCTTCCCTTAATCTATGATATTCAAGAGACTTTCTTGCATATTTACTTAAATTATTATCTATTAATAAAAAATTATCTTTAGCTATATCTAACTCTTTCATACTACACCTCTAATACTATTTTCTTTTACTAAATTTTTTCACAAAATTAAACTTTTTGCATATATCTAATTCATTTTTCATACAAAATGTATCACTATCATAATTATCAATATATGCATCCATTTCTTTCTGACTAACTACATTTTCATCATTCAAATCAGCTCCATTTATATACAAATCTCTTCCAAATAAATCCTGCTTATATATATCAGGAACTACTTCATCACTGTCTAAAGCTATATCGATACTAAAACCAGTTAATAACTCTCTTACTTTAAGTCTCCCTTTTACAACAATTATTTCACCAATACATTTACTATCAGAAGTAGGATTAAATTTATAATCAACATGCTCTTTTTCAAAAACTTTAACTTTATAATACTTCTTCAAAAATATCACCTCCAAATAAAACAAACACTATTCTATTATACTTTTCTTATCATAGAATATTCATATATTTCTATATTTGTGTCTAAATAAATAAAATATATACTATCAGGATGCCTTGCTCTTTCTTTAGAATTCATCTCTTCATCATATAACTTTGTAATTGTAAATGATATAACATCACCTTTTGGTGTAAATAACTCTACCTCATCCCCTACAGAAAAGTGATTTCTTTCATATATTTTAATAAGACTATTTTCTTTATCATAAAAAATAACTTGACCTAAATAGTCTTGATTTGATAACTCCTGTCTACCAGTATAATATTGATCTCTATGATCAGCTTTTTTATTAAAAAATTGAGTTGTAGTCTCTCTATTAGCAACACGTGATAATACAAATTTTTCTCTATTCATTATATCACTATTTAAGACTTTCTCATAATATGCATCAATTATTTTTCTATAGGAAGAAACAACTGTCGCTAAATAATAAATTGACCTCATTCTTCCTTCTATTTTTAAACTCTTTACTCCCATTTCTATTATTTCTGGTATACATTCTGCCATATTTAAGTCTTTACTTGCCATCGTAAAATCATCATTACTTGTCTTAAAATTAAAGCGACATACTTGACTACAACCACCACGATTAGCATCTCTATTAGTAACATAGTTTGAAAGAGCACATCTACCACTAAAACAAGTACACATAGCCCCATGAATAAATATTTCAATATCCATTCCAGTTTTATCAATTATCTCTTTTATTTCATCTTTAGAAAGTTCTCTAGCAAGAACAATTCTATCTACTCCCTCATTTTTAAAATAAGTAGCAGTCTTATAATTAGTTGTAGAATTCTGAGTAGATAAATGGACTTCTACATTTTTATAATTATTTTTAATATAACTAATTATAAAAGGATCACTTACAATAAATGCATCTACTCCTGCCTCTACTACTAGATCAATATAAGAATAAACTTCTTCCATATCACTATTATGAAAGACAATATTCAAAGTAAAAAATACTTTTTTTCCTAATTTATGTGCAAAAGTACAACCTTCCTTTAACTCATCTATTGTAAAATTTACCGCATTCGCTCTAAGCCCATATTTCTCTCCACCTAAATATACAGCATCTGCTCCATATAAAAGAGTAACTTTAAGTCTTTCCAAATCTCCTGCTGGTGCAAGTAATTCTATTTTATCCATTTTTCTTCACCTTATATATTGTTTGTTTATTTAAAAAACCGGTATTATTTCCGATTAATTCTTCTATTCTTTCTATATTTTTATTGTCTTTTATAATATCTAGTACTTCTAAAAATACTTTATGTTCTATTTTTTCTTCATTAAGTATTACATATGGAAAATCTACCTTTCTAAGTATATTTAAAGCTTCACTATTATTTAGAACTTTACCATACTTAAAAGTAGTACCAAATAAACTTTCTTCTATAATATATTTATCTTTTGTAACAAATTCTTCAACAACTAGATTATTACTAACTTCTAAATTATGCATCTTATTATAATTTGTTATCAAATTTCTATAACTATTAGCAACTACAGGATAGCCTATTAAATTAAACATAGGAGTAATCATAGACTTTTCTTTTATTTCAAGTACTTCATCCAAGGTTATTTCATTAGCCAAAAGAGCATACTTAACACCTTTTTCAAAATAGTAATTACACGTATTATAATTAGTTACCATATGAGTAGCATTCCATACTAAATCAGTTTTTAAGTCAAGCTCTTTTCTTAATTGTAATACTGCTAAATCATAAAAGAAAATACCAGTTAAATTTAATTTTTCTAATTCTTTTAAAACATCACTTAATGAGTCTATATCACTATTAAAAAACATTCTATTTAATACAACAAATATCTCTCCATTATACTTTTCTCTAATACTTTTAATATCTTCAATACTAAAATATGTATCATAGTCTACTGAATATTTATCAAGTGGCAAAATAAGACCATCTATATCTAAATAATCATCTATATCTAAACTTGGTTTTACTAAAATTTTCATACTAAAATTCACCTCAATGTATCAATGTATATGTTTTTCTATATATATTTTCTGGTCCATTATCAGTATAAGAATATTGAAAAAATTCTAATTCAACATTGCCATACCTTTTCTTTGATTCCATCACCATAAACCCAGGAATAAAATCTTCAATTCCACACGGATTTTCATCACAAGAAGCTGGCAAGTAGACTTTGCCCTTCTTAAATTTAGACCTATGAGAATGACCTAATATCCTTAATGATGGGCTTTTATCAACAAATGAGTCCATTTTACAATTATGTTCAAGGGAAATAAACTTGTCATATACTTTAAAATAAGCTTTACTATAACCTAGACTATGAATATTAGATGAAAGATTCGATAGTTTAGTTAAAATATCTATTTCATAAAACATTTTATATTTTTCATCATGATTACCTCCTAAAAGATATTGTGATGTATTTTCAAATACTGGATATGTTTTTAAAATATATTCTATTTGCCTACTACAATTTTGTTCTTTTCTGTTTTTAACCATACCATCACATATATCGCCACAATGAAATAATAGTGAAATTTTTTCTTTTAATATAAAATCCTTAAATTGTTCTAAATATTCTATATTTTCTTCTCTACTCCCAATATGAGTATCTGCTAGAAATACAACCTTATTGTCAAATAAGTTAATAAAATAAAAATTCTCTTTATAATCATTCATCATATCTCTATACAGCCATACATCACTATTTCTTATATTACTGTTGTATAAGGCCTTTTCATATAATTTAACTAACATCATTTTATCCATACCACTAACTTTTAATATTTTTTCAAAAGATAAACCTTCTAACTTTAAATCAATTAACATTTCCTCTGACATCTTATTGCCCCCCCAAACCGAATTTATAAAAATTATAGCATCTTTTTTTATTTTATACTAGCTAAATAAAAAAGTAAAATGATTGTAATAAAATACTCATTTTACTTTTCATCAACTTCTACTGAATAAAAATAATATTTATTATTATCTAATCTAAAAGTATATTTATACTTTGTAAGTTTATTATAATCAATTATCTTTTTTACTTGCTCTAAACTTTCAGAAAATGTACCTATAATCTCATCTGTATCCATATTCCTTTTTACTATAATCTTTCCAGTATTTTGATAAACTCCTTCATCAAGAAGCTCCTTTTCTTCTTCATAATATCCTACTCTTGCAATAATTTCTATTCTATCACTATACTTATATGCTTCTATAATTTTATCAAAATAATCATCATTACCATCTTTTGTAATTTTACAATTAGAATCAGTATTTACTGTATAGTTACTTAAAGTAGAATTATACTTAACAATAGAACACTGAGTTTGAAAAGTTCTATTTTTATAAGTAGTATTATTACCTACAATATCTTTATACTTATCTTCTAATATACTAGCACTAAAACTATTAGAATCAGTTAAAACTAACTTAGATAGCGCCATCTCCTTTATAAAAGCTTCATCCATATATCTAGCAAATACCTTATCATAACTATAAAAATAATAATGTCTTAAAGCATTATAGCTACGACCAAGTTCAACATTTTTATAAAGACTAGTAACAAGAGTATCAGTAATTTTTAATTTTTCTCTATCTTCAACATCATCTATTTCCTCTACAGTATCATTATTATTAGTATTATTTCCATTAGGTGAAATTTTTATAACTCCAGTCAAAAAAAGAGAATAAATAAGAAAAGCCAAAACTGAGACTAATAAAATATTACTTATAAATCTATCCTTATGAACTTTTTCTTCCTGCTTGCTTTTATTCTCTTTTTTCTTAGCATGTCCCATAAAAATCGCTCCTTAAATTAACTAATTTTCATCTACTAATTTTTTCAAATAATTACCATAGGCATTTTTACTAAGTAATTCTGCTCTAATTCTTAACTCATCCTTACTTATCCAGGAATTTCTATATGCAATAGCTTCAGGACAACAAATAATTTCATCTTTATTATTTTGTATAGACCTAATCATCAAAATAGCATCTACTTCACTATCAAACGTTCCTGTATCATACCAAGTAAAACCTTCTCCTAACATACTAGCTTTCAAAAGTCCATCATTAAGATACATCTCATTTAATGTAGTAATCTCAATTTCTCCTCTTTTAGAAGGCCTAACCTTTTTTGCTTTTAAACTTACACCCTTAGGATAAAAATATAAACCAGTAACAGCATACTTACTCTTAGGAATCTCAGGCTTTTCTTCTATGCTTAATACATTCTTATCTTTATCTATTTCCATTATACCAAATCTTTCAGGATCTTTTACCTTATATCCAAATATTGTAGCATACCCATTATCAGCATTCTCACGAGCACGAAGAAGCTTTTTACTAAATTTGTCACCATAAAAGATATTGTCTCCAAGTATCATACAACAACTATCATCACCTATAAACTCTTCTCCTACTATAAATGCATCAGCAAGTCCTCTAGGACTTTCTTGAACAGCATAGCTAATATTAATTCCTAAATGTTTTCCATCTTTTAAAAGTCTCTTAAAATTTTCTTGATCAACTTCAGTTGTTATTATTAAAATATCCCTTATTCCAGCATTCATCAAAGTTGAAAGTGGATAAAATATCATTGGTTTGTCATATATTGGCATTAACTGTTTACTAATACCTTCCGTTATTGGATATAATCTTGTTCCTGTTCCCCCTGCTAAAATAATTCCCTTCATTCTAATACCTCCTAAAAAGACATCTTATATATAATATTATTAAACTAAATTTATTTGTAAGCCATAGTAACATAAGTTGAAATTTATTAGCTTCTAAGTATTCTTTAACATAATACTTTTGACTTTCCTTTAGAATTTTATACTTATTCACCCTTTTAAAAGATTTGTCAATACTAACAGAATGATTATGAATAATTGAAACTTTATTATCTACTACAGTCTTATATTTAGTATTACTTACCTTTTTTGCAAGTATATTCTCTTCATAATATAAAAATGTATTAATGTCAAAATAATCAATTTCTTCTAAAACATTACTACTTACTAGAAAAAAACACCCTGATACTACGTCAACATAAGAGATTTCTTTCTCATAATGACTATCATCATAATATAAATATTTTTTCTTAAAATACTTATGAACAACTGGCAAACTATACAAAATTTCTTTCCATACATTTGAAAGAAGCCAACCTCTATTAATTTCACCACACTGCTCTATTACTGGTCCAACTATTCCTATATCGCCAATAATATCTGATGAAAGCCTAATCAAATCTTTTTCACTCTTTATTATTATATCAGAATTAGAAAAAATAATATTACATTTTCCAAATTTTTTTATAACATATTTTGCACCAAAATTAAGACCTGCAGAAAAATTTCTACTTTCAGTATTTCTAATTATCTGAATTTTATTAGTAGCTAACTTCTTCAAACATTCATATGAACCATCACTTGAATTATTATCAACTACTATAATGCCATTTAAACACTTATAATCTTTAATATTATCAATTAAATCTTTAGTTGTCTTATAGTCATTATAATTAACAATTACCATTACAAGCTTCATTTAATCAACTACTTTCATTATCTTAATTATAAATCATATTTAATATTAAAGCAAACAATATAAGAATACAAAAAATCTGAATACAAGAAAAGAAAAAATTAACTATTAATCTCTTCTTTTAATAAAAAGTACATCAAATTGCTTATCATTATCAATAAATTAAAATCGTATATTCATCTCTCTCAATAACATCACAGTCTTTTATTTTTCCTCATAAATATTTATGTTGTATCACTACACAAGAAGCTAAACATTTCTTATTTTTACATAACATTTACATCTTTACATAAAATTTTAATCATTATTATAATTGTTATTTTACTTAAATCACTTTTATTATACCATTAAATACAAATCTGAGATTTTTTAATAAACAAAAGTTTTTAAATATTATAAAAAGTTTATTAAGACCCTTATTAACTTTTAGAATTATATTATTAATGTATTCGATTATGAATTGTCTAATGGGATTGTTGAGGGCACTAATAATAATATTAAGGAATTTAAACATAATACATGTGATTATAGAAGATTTTCCTATCTAAAAATTACAATTATATTGATTAAAAGAATTCATAAATCTATTATGATATAAGAAAAGAGAACTATATTGAGCCCTCCATTTCAGTTCATTTATCACTAATTCTTACTACACTAGCACTATTTGACATTGAATGCCTCACATTAATACTTTTTTATAAAATTTAATACTGCATAGAAAATCTATATGGTTTCTCTATACTACCATCACCATCTATTATTCCTACACTTGGATTTAAATAAACAGCTGGCTTAACAACAGCATTTTGATTCTGTGCACCACATACCACATTTCCACCACAACCTATCACTCTTTGAGTATCAAGAATTAGAGGAATTGTACTTTCATTCTGTATACTAATTGTCCAAGTTGGAGTAATTGTGCCACCTGTGGTTCTTGTATCAATACTAGCAAAATCAGTTACAAAAAACCAGTCATCTTCATATGAAGAACTAGATAATTCAAGATACTCACTTGCATAAACTAATCCTACGTTACCCTTCCAATTACTTCTAGTAGATCTTTCTCTAACATATACATCCAATTCTGGGTTTAGATCAAGCATTCCCAAATACCAAATAGAAGGCATTATCATCTCTTTAGCTTCTTTCTTTAGTCCGTAATCTTTATATTTACCTGTTCTTGTATAATAATCACCTACATTTAAAAGATTCATTAGTGATGATTTAGACCAGTCAGCTTTATTATCACTATCAAAAGGAAGTTCTTCTATTCCTGTATTTCTAACCAATTTAATACTATTTTTAAAAATTCCTGATCCATCATCTACTCCAAAAACTCCTAGAATTCTCCATAACTCATCATTAAACTCTACATAGTTATTTGGAGTAGATCCTATATACACATAATCAACTAATTCTGGGGTTTGATCAGTAGAAGGTTGATTATTCACATACATTTCCTTTGGATCACCAAAAGTATTAAAACTAGGCATATTGGAATCATTAGCCTTATCTATTAAAATTTCTACTGCCGTTTTTATGTTTTTTACTGTTATTGTCAAACTTGCTGTTAATCCATTTACTGTTGTTGCTATTATTGTTGCTTCTCCTTCTCCTACCCCTGTTATCTTTCCCATTTGATCTACTTCTGCAACTGAAGGATTACTACTTGTCCATATAATTGTTTTATCTCTAGCATTTGGTGGTGTTACTGTTATTATAGGTGTATGTGTAGCTCCTACTTTTATAGTTACATTACCACTTAAAACTATATCAGAAATTTCTGGATTTTTTACTACTATATTAGCTACTGCGCTATAACCATTTACTGTTGTTACTGTTACTTGAGCAGTTCCTACTCCTACACCTGTTATTTCTCCATTATTTACTGTTACTATACTTTCATCACTGCTTACCCAACTAAGTATTCTATCTTCTGAGCTTTCTGGTGTTATTGTTGCTATTAATCTTGTGATATCACCTGTTACTATCTCTGCTGTTACTTTATCCAAAATCACTCCTTCTGATACTGAATCCCTTACTGTCACGTCTACTTCTTTTATTATTTCGCTTGTATTTGCCATTTTTTCTTTACTTATTCCATTTGATATTTTTACAACTATTTTAGTTGTTCCTGCTCCTACTGCTGTTATATTTCCATTTGCATCTACTGTTGCTACTCTAGGATTGTTACTTGTCCAAGTTAAAGTTTTATTTTCAGCGTTTGGTGGTTCTACTGTTGCTGTTACTGTTGTCGTTTTTCCCGTTATTAGTTCTACTTTATTTACATTTAATTTTATACCTGTTGCTTCTGGTTTTTCTACTGTTATTTTAGCACTTGCTGTTTTTCCGTTTACTGTTGTTACTGTTACTATCGCTTCTCCTGTTCCTACTCCTGTTACTAGTCCTGTTGAGTCTACTCTTGCTATATTTTCATTTGATGTTTTCCAGCTTACTCTTTTATCATTTGCTGTTGCTGGAGTTATTGTTTCAGTTAGTTTTACTGTTTCTCCTATCTTTATTGTAGCATTTGTCTTGTCTAGACTTATTCCTTCTTCATAGGTTATACTTGTATCTTTTCCATATACATTTACTCTTATTGTAAAATATTTAGATGTACTTGTTAATTCGTAGTCTTTGTTTAACCACATTCTTAGTTTGTAGTAGTATATTACTGATGTTGTTGTATTTCCTACATCTAATCTCATTTCTCCTGTTTTTGCTCCAAAGTCATCGTCTTGTATCATTGGTATATATCCAGATGGCTCACTTACTTCTTTATATGGGCCATTTGGATTGGTTGATTTTTCTAAGTATATTCTTACATCATCGTTTGTTAATGTTGAGTTCATATCTTTTTCTGCTGTTACTTCGTAGGCTATATTGTGTTGACCTTTTATATTTATTGTTACTGTAAAATCAAATATTTGACCTGGATCACTTAACTTTTTTCCTACTTCGTCTTCCATTGGTAAGGCATTTTCTAAGGATATTTTATTACTTCCTTCTGTGTATAGCATTGTTACTGTTGCTAAACTTACTTTATTTACTGTTGTTCCTTCTTTTGCATATTTAAATGCTGCATAACTTACTCCTACTACTAATACTATCAATAGTAGTAAACTTACTATCGATATTATTACTTTTTTATTATCCCTCTCACTTTTATTCATAGACATACACTCCTTACTACTAGTATCTTCGTTTTTTATACTTTTATTCTTGATTTACTTAATTTAAACGATATTATTATGATACTATACGTCTATGATATCACAATAATATTATAGTGTAAATATAGATAAAGTTTGAGTTTCGGTTTTTTATAAGAAACTGAACTGCAAAAGTAAATGCAACCCTAAAAAGACTATATAGTTGCAGTAACT
>CAJTKB010000006.1 GCA_910576925.1 uncultured Bacilli bacterium
ATTTTCTTCTGGCGCTTTTAATCTTTTAGTACCGAAATAGTTTTCTCCTAAATCATTTTTTGATGGCATTTTTCTAAACAAATCTATATCACAAAATGTTACATTATCTGTCTTAAAGTCATAAATTATACTACTATCATAAAAATCAACTGCTATATAACCAGCATCAATAAATGTTTCAAAAAATGAAAATAATTTATAAACTACATTTAATCTTTTTTCAATAGGTAATTGTTTAAAACGCGTTGAAGGAGTTATTTCTTTTGTTTTTTTATATTTTTCAAAGTTCCAATGATCAAATAGGCACTCACCTTGTGCATATTCGTAAATTACTACAAATAAATCATTGTAATTAAATGAATTAACATATTTAATAAGATTAGGGTGTTTTATGTCTTTATACTTAATAACAGCCTCTTTTAATAGTTTAATGGATTCCTCTTGACTAACCTCTGCTTCTACAGTTTTAGCTCCTGCTATCTTAAAAAAATATTTTCCATTAGCATTTTCTATCCCAAAAGAAATGCAACCACTCCCTGTTTCATCTATTACTGAAAAAACTTTTCCGTAATTATTCAGCCAAGAAAAATCTTGAGATTCTCTTAATTTAAATTCTATATTATCTATTTTTGCTTTTATCATTCTTACTCCTTTTATCTATATAAATTTTCTAATACTCTAGTTAAACAATCATCCGCTGTTAAATCTGTATTTTCTGAAAACCTCATTTTAACTAAATGTACATTACATTTAAATATATATGGATTTTTAACTTTTGTTAAAAAATCTAATATTCTTTCATTACTTGGTTTTCTTCTATCTATTTTAATAAAACTTATTTCATCTACATCATCAAAAGTTACATCTTCTAAGTTAATATTTTTACATCTCTCTAGTTTTTCTTTAATTTCTTCGATATTGTATTTATTCATTAAATCACTCTCCAAATTAATTATATATTTAAACATAATTAATGTTAAATGTGCAATTTTTGTTTTTTTATATTCACTCATTAACTTTACTCTCTATTTTCTGTTGTTCATCAACATATTTATAATCTAAAGCATTCTTTCTTGATATCGCTGCTTTTTTAGTTTCTTTTTCATATAAATCTCTAGCGCCTTTTGCTACTCCTCCACCTCTTTTGGCAACTTTTAAATTTTCTTTCAATCCCTGTGGATGTTCTTCAAGTGCTATATCTCTTGTTGCGATTTCACCAATATTAGTTAATGCAACTTCTATATCAGTCATATTATCGCGAAGTGATTCTTTCCTAATTCCCTTATACGCTTTATATTCACTTGCTTTCATTCCAGACCAGCCCTTTTATATCTCATTTGTTAGCATAGCATATTCAACAGGCTTATTTATACCGCCATCTTTCCAAATATCCGTCAACTTAAATCTATCAACAATACCCGTTAATCTTGCCTTTATCCACTCATCTGTATAGCCCTTATTCCTATAATATTCTACTGCTCTATTCACTGCTATTTCTGGATCAAATACTTCGTCTATTCTTTCACTACCTAATTTAGCCAACCACAACTTGAATGGTTCTGCTTTTGGGTTTGGTATTGATTCTATAAGTCTAAAAATTCCATTCATATCTAAAGTATCCGTTTTATAAAATTTTCCATCTGAAGATTTCATTTTCAGTTGCACGATATTTTCGTGCAACTCACTTCCTTCATTAATTAGTTTTCTCTTTAAATCACTCCAATAATTTCTTGGGATTTTTGCATTAGTTAATGCTGCGATAATATCTACAATACTAAAATGGTAATCTTCTTTTTCACTATCCCAAATACTTCTAATTTCATTGTCTTCAAATAAATTTGAAATCGTTTCTAATTTGTTGTCCAAAATCTACACCTTCTTTATTTATAATAATTTGCTTGGGAGTTGCAATAAATCGTAATCAACCAGTTGATATTATTTATCGATTTTGTCGATTATTGTCCATTTTTAATTACTTCATATAGTAGCACTTTCGGTTAGTTTAATTGTTTTATTATCTAAATCAATCTCATATTCAATACCTAAAGGTAATACTCCCATTCCATAAGCATGTCCGATATTTACATTATAAATAATCGGCAAGTCTTCACAGTTATATTCTTTTAATACTTTTAAAAACATTTCTTTATATTCATCATAATACTTTTCATCTTGAGGTTTGCCTATAATAATGCCTTTAATATTATTTAGAATTCCTTGTGCACCTAAATTTCGCATATAACATAAAACATATTCAGGAGGCATTTTTTCTTCACTTGTTTCAAGTAACATTAGTTTATTCTTCCATTCATCTTTTTTTGGCCATATTTCAGTTTCTAATATCATCGGAAATACATCTAAGCAACCTCCAAGTAATTGTCCTTTTATTACACCTTTTCCAGATAATACTTCATATCCATGTTCTTCTTTTACAAGTTTTTTTGCAATATTTATATTTTCTTCTTTCCAAGAAACAAAATCATTAGACCAATATTCACTAGATTTAATTTCATAACCTAGAGTATCATTAAACAAAAGATTTTCTACTGCTTCTTTAGTATAATCAAACATTTTAACATATTCACCAAATTCACACATAATTGATGGACCATAGAAAGATACAAGTCCAGATTTATTTAACATAAAATGACTTACTGTTGTATCAGAATATCCCATAAAAATTTTGGGATTATTTTTAATAATATTATAATTTATATAGGGCAACATTCTTATTGAATCATCTCCACCTATAGCACAAAATATACCTTTTATACTTTTATCTAGGAAAGCATCCATTAAATCTTTTGCTCTTAATTCTGGATGATTGTAGACAAATTCACTTCCTTTTAATGCATTAGGCATAGTAATAACTTTTAAACCAAAGTCATTTTCTAATCGTTCCTTTGCAATATAAAATTTATGAATAAGTTCCTTGTCTCCTAATCCACCCCAAGATAAACTTACAATGGCAATTTTATCGCCTTCTTTTAATTTTTCTGGTTTTAACATAATCTTATCTCCTTTTATCTATACAAATTTTCTAATGCCCTAGTTAAACAATCATCTGCTGTTAAATCAGTATCTTCTGAAAAACTCATTCTTACTAACTTTACCTTTAATTTAAATATACATTGATTTTTGACTTTTGTTAGAAAAATCTAATATTCTATCATTATTGTCTAAAATTACATCTTTTAATTTCATAATTTATATCCATCTAATTTTTCTTTTAAATCATCAATACTATATTTATTCATCTATATACAACTTTTTTCGAGTATCGTTGGAAATAGTATAATAGAAAGGAAAGAACTTATATCATTGAGAAAAAAGTAATGATGATATAAGTAGTTTCTAGAATACTAAGTTGATTTAATTATAAAGAAATAGAAATAATATCAACAGAGTTCTGTATAGATCATATACATATATTAGTAAATGTTCCATCTAAAATAAGTGTATTATCCTTTATGGATGATTTTTACTCATGATAAAGTTGTAATTTGGATTTTTAAATATGATTTTATCATTATTTTAAAATACTCTTAGGACTCTTCTAATTATTAATTATATATTTAATAATTGATCATATGGATTAATCATTATTCCTTTCCTTATCAGCATTATAAGAATAAATGACATAAGTAATCCACAAATGAAACTTAACAAACGATTTTTATTTGTTGGAATTACAGCTAATAACGATATTAGCATACATAGGTAAGCAATAGATAATAGTAATAAATTATCACTAGCTGTGAAATACCATTCTGTAATAAGTAAAATTAATGGTAACGAGCCAATCAAAATCGCCAAGTTATTTTTTTTATGAATATACCATATCAAAAAGCCACAAAATGGTGTAATTAGGGCTATGCAACTCCATAAAATTATTTGTGATTTAGGAAAAAAATTCAAAAATAAAATAGTATATACATAATAGGTAGACAACATTCCAACAAAGAATACAAAAGTATTTAATGAAGCACGAAATGAATTTTTTGAAAGAACTGCTATTAGCGTAGCCACCCAAACCCATATCCCAAAACGCGCCATTATATCATCAAATATAGGAAACATAAGTAATATGTCTGGTGTATCTACAACTTTCGCAATTATTCCAAGAAATATGCCAATAGTAAATGATAAAACATACGAATATTTAGATAGAATATTTGACATTTATTCACCCCTAAACTTTATTCTTTATCTTAATAGATAACTAATTTTATATATTCTTATTAAAAACTTAGAATTTATAATCAAGAGCAAAATTAAATCTCTTACAAAATACAAATAATAAAAATGGAACCCTTAAATTGTTGACACTGACTTTAATAATGATGACAATGCTAAATATCATATAATATCTATAATATATAATTTCTTTTTGGAGGCAAGTACTCAACTGTTAAAGTATTCCTAATAAAATTATACTAGACTATCTAATATAACACAATAAATTCTTACTAAATTATCAGGATAAACGCCTGAGATTTTACAAATCCTTATAAATAATTTGTGAATTTAAAATTACTTTTTTATTTTTTAATGTATTTTAGAATTTTGTTACTTGTTAATACCAAACTTGTGCGTTTATCCTGGCCCTAATTATTATCATTATTGGCAAAATTATATTTCCATTGATATAATAGTTATTTATTTCTCATATGAGTTTTTTTATTCTTTTTTTAGTAATATTTAGTTTTTTGTTTAATTTATTCTCATAGTTGTTTATTTATTTTGTATTGTTTAATACATCTTATTATTATTATTTTACTATAATATTAGTTTTATAACTTCTTTTACTTTAATATTTATAACTATAAAGGTATATATGGATAAGAATTCTAAATTTTTTTAAATCTCAACTTTATAGGTTATATTTTATTATTATTTTGTATTTTTATAAATTTTAATCCTTTTATTACCTTTGTTAAAGATTCTATTGCTTTTTTTTCATCAATTGGCTTGTCTATATATTCATCAAAACCTCTTCCTAAATATATGTTTCTAGCATTTTGATCCACTGTTAAAATTATAATAGGGATGTTGTAATTTTTCTCTTTTAATATATCTAACACCATTTCTCCACTTTCTCCATGTGGGTATACATTATTCGTTATAATAACGTCATATCTATTATCGCCCTCTATTCTATCTATAATATCACTGGCAGTTGGCACAACTTCTGTTTCAATTCCCATGCTTCTTAATAATGAATTAGTTAAAGGCGCCATACTCTTTGTATAGTCACCTATTAGTGCTTTAACAGGTCTACTCGTTTTATATTTCACTTTGCTATTAAATTTCTTTTGTATTTCATTATTCCATTTTATGCTATATTCCTTTCTTTCTCTAATTCTATTTTTTTCTTGTTGATGTTTTTTATAGTTTTCTTCTATTTCCTCGTTTTTTTTATTTTTTAATAACTTATATGCTAAGTAAATTGTTGTAACTAAAAATACAATAAAAAATAGTATAATTACAGTTTTTTTATCACTCATTTTTTTCCTCCATCCAAAATATAATCTAAACCTACTTTATATTTTTATCTTAACTTTTTCTCCTTACATAGTTTTAATTCATTGCTATAGGCACAAATTATTATTTAAAACAATTTCCGCCTAGCATTTTTTCTAATTATCCTATTAGTAGTTGAAGTAGTATTTGTGTACTAATAATTCTTAAATTTTTTTATAAGTCTTCTTTTCTAAAAATGTTTATTTAAATATTTTTTATAGGCAGTAAGTCATAAAAAATAAGAGCCTATAAACTGTGAGTTTATCACAAATTTATAGGCTCTGCGTCTATGCGTCGGGCTCTTTAATTATTTTAATTTTCATATTTTTTACTTCTATTAGACTTTCTTTTTTGCACTTCGGACAATAAAGAGGAAAGTTTTTTAATATGGTATCATTTCTCATTTTCAATCGTGTTTTATTTGAACAAATAGGACATATAATCCATTCTAATCTTGGTATCACATTTATTGCCTCCATTTTTTATTATATTGTTATCCTAATAATCCATTATAAAATGCCATTATTCCTAAAATTGCACCTACAATAGATGCTACTAAGGTAATGACAATTAGATATGGATTTTCTTTAAATAATTTCCCCAAATCTTTTAAATCTTGCATTTAGTCTTCTCCTCCCATTCTATTTTCTTTTATTTTTTCTATTCTTTTTATATAAAGCAAATTCCATTTACTATAAATTTAGTCAAACTATTATATCCTAAAATAGTATACAGTAAACCTACAAAAATGAATTCATATATATTTGATTACTTTGATTACACATTTAAATTTGTTATTTTTTATCTATAACTATTTTTATGAAAATATCGTAAGCAGTAGTATGTTTATCTTTTGATAGCCACTTTTATTATCTCTCACCAATTTCTTGGTCTAATAATAATAATAATAATAATTGAATTGGTATCATAATTGTTGATGTGATTATACATACAAATCAATGGAAATTGTACTATGCATTAATAGAAAAATTAAATATATTTTTATAGGTTCATTAGCTTTTTTCTCATTTAGTTCTAATTTTATTTTCTTTTATATCTCGCTTTTTATTTCTTGATTTACTTTTTTCTAATACTATTGTTATAATCGATATTATTAAAAATAGTCCAGTATAATTTATAAAAATATCATGGTATGCAGATGAAGCAAGTGGCTCTCTAAAACCAGTTAGCCAAATGTAAAAGAAAGTAAGTAACATTGTAGGTATATAGGTTACTATCATTCTAATAAATATATTTTTAATAGGTAACTTTGTAGCCATTTTATAGGCTATAACGCCTATTAAAACTATCAGTGCTCTATCAATTTCATGCCAATTTCCATTAGGATCTGAATATGTTCCAGATGTTAAATAAGCAATACTATTTACTAAGGTTGTTATTGTATATATTATACAGTACATAAATACTGAATCTTTAAGCCATCCATTCCAAATTTTTTTCATCACTATTTTTCCTCCTTTAATTTATTTTCAAAATCTGTTATCCATTTTTCTAATACATTAACTAAACTTATTTGTTGTCTAAAAATAGCTTTACCTGTTTCTGGAATATGACCTCGCTCTAAAAGTCTTACATCTAATGTTTCTTTTAATTGTAAAATCTTTTCCTTAATATTTGATACTATTACTAATTGTTCTTTAGTATCAATAAAGTTCAAATTCATAATAATTGCATTAAAATCTAAAAATATGCTAATATCCTTATTAGAAATTTCGTTCATTAACTCTTTGAAATGAGTATTCCCCTTTTCAGTAATGGTATATATTGTTTTATCTGGCATATTTCCATTTTTTTCTATATGGCTTGAAATATACTCTTTTGATTCCAATTGCAATACTTTTTTATAAATTGACTGTTCACTAATTCTTATCCACCTTGATATATGACGATATTTTATATTTTTCTTAATATCATATGCACTTTGTGGATGTCCTTTAATTAAACCTAACAATATCAAATCTATATTTGACATATTCATCACTTCCTATTTACATAATCTGTAATACCTAATCTGTTACCAAAGGGATCTTCAAACTCTACTGCATTACCAGTTCCAATTTTAAAAGGCTCAGTTAAAAAATCTATCCCTTTTTCTTTCATTTGCTTATACAAAACTAAAACATCTTCTACTTCAAACCATATAGTAGGTTTTAAATTTTTAAATTTATTTTTATCTTTTAAAATTATTGCTAGTTCTTCATTTCCTATATTAAAAGCTGCCATTCCTTTATCAGGAAAATCAAATTTCTTTTTTAGTCCTAAAACTTTCTCATAGTACTTCTTTGCTTCTTCCATATTATCAACTGGAAGAAAATAATTATCGTATTTTTCCACTTAAAACGCCTCTTTTTTTACTATAAATTATATTAATATATTTTATAGTAATTATACGCAGTTGTCAATTATTAACTAGAAATATTACAGGATAAATGCATGAGTTTGGCATTAACAAGTAACAAAATTCTAAAATACCTTAAAAAAATAAGAAAAAGTAATTTTAAATTCACGAATTTTTAAAATCAAAATAATTATTTAAAAGTCTGATATTTCCTTTATTTATAAGGATCTGTAAAATCTCATGCGTTTATCCTGAGAAATATTAAGTCTATAATTCCTAATAATAAACTTTCAAAAAGAAACATTTATTTATTTTTTGCTTTTTTATTCCAAGTAAAGAATACATACCAAATTCTTTACTTCTTTTTTCGAATATAAATTTGGTTGTATAATTTATTAAAAAGCAAATAACGCCTAAAGCTATGGTATTTATAAAATACATTACATACTGGAATACATCTAATCCTTTAGATAGATTCGCTATAACTTCTGAAGTAGAAATTAGATTAAGAGCAAATATTAATGAAAAAGAAATGATGATTGTTATTAAATAGATAATATAGTCTTTTGCACTTCTTTTAACATTTCTTATCGCTAATTTACCTAACATTGCCTACATCACCTCCTAGTAATGTAAGCGCATCAATAATTCTATTAAAAAATTGTTTTCTTGTCTTTCAATATTTCGTTAAAAATCTTTCCATCTTTTATGAATATTACTCTTTCATAGAAACTGGCAGAAAAAGAATCGTATGTAACCATTAAGATTGTAGATTTTAATTCTTTATTCATTTGTTTCATATCTCCTAATAACATTCTTGGAGATTTACTGTCTAATGCTACTATTGGCTCAGAAGCTAGAATGATTTTAGGATTATTTATCAATGCTCTAGCACAAGCACATCTTTGCTTTTGCCCTCCTGATACTTCATAAGGGAATTTCTTTAATATGTCACTTATTCCTAATTTTGTTGCTATTGATTTTACTTTTTTATCTATATTTGATTCATTCTCTTTATTAATAATCAAGGATAAAGCAATATTTTCTTCAATAGTCATTGTATCCAATAAATTGAAATCTTGAAAAATAAATCCTAAGTTATTTTTTCTAAACTCTGCTAATTATTATTTTTTGACTTTTGCTATTTCTTTGTTGCTAATAGTAATAAATCCGCTTGTGGGTACATCAATAGTCGAAATACAATTAAGAAGAATTGTTTTTTCCACTTGTTCTCATTATAGCAACAAATTCTCCTCATCTATATCAAATGAGATCCCATTTACTGCTTTTGTAATGTTGTTATTTCTGCCATAATATTTTTTTGATTTTGTAGTTTTAAAACCTGCATAGCTAATTCTCCTTTCAAGAATACTATAGCATTTGTATCTTTAAATAAAAATTACACTTTTGTAAGTAAGTTTTTAAAGATTAGAAAGCGCATAATTAGATTACTTTATAATTGCTAATATTTTTGTATTTTCATCTAAATTTAACTCTAATTATTAAAATGTTATTTTTATATTTTGCTTCTATTGTACCACCACTTAAATCTACTAACTGTTTGGCAATAGACAAGCCTATTCCATTTGATTTTTTTGCACTCCTTACAGTATAATATCTATCAAACAGTTTTTCTAAACTAACTGGATCTAAATTATATGCTATATTCGAAAATTCTATTGTACCATTATTATAAAGCTTTACATTAAAATTATTTTTTCCATACTTAATAGCATTCGATATGATATTTTCGAAAATTCTTTTAAGCATATTTTCATTTAATAACCTAACAACCTTTTCTTCACATATTTCTATTTTAGGAGTAATATTATTTTTTTTTAATAAACTATAAAAGTTGACTATTGATTCTTCTAAAATATCATTTATACAAATATTATCTTTCTTTATTTCATTTTGTATATCAATACTCTTTGAAAAATCAAAAAGTTGTTCTGTAAGTTCTGTTAAATCTTTGACTTTGCAATCAATAATTTTCAGATAATTTACTTGTTTTTTATTAAGATTCGGATTATCCATTAAATCAAGATACCCCCTTATTGCAGTGAGAGGAGTTCTTAAATCGTGAGAAATATTTGTTATTGATGTTTTAAGTTCTTGATTTCCGTTTTTGTATTCTAGTTCTAATTCTCGCAAATCTTGTAAACTGTTATTAAGTATATTAGCTAGTCTCTTCAGTTCTTTATTATTTGTATTAATAGTAATTAAATTATTTGTATCTGATTTTAAAATGTTTTTTAAAGACTTACTAATATCATTAATTCCATTTTTTATTATCAGATTTTTTAAAATCAATATTATTAATAAAATTAATACTATTAAGAATAAATAAAACCAAACATTCATAATAATCAACTCTTATAATCAATCTTATAGAAATTATTAATCTATTTGATTGATCCTTTCTATTTTAATTCTTTTTTCTTAAATAACAATATTCCTGTACTAGTAAATATTATAATCACTCCTAAAGAATATAATATTAAAACTTTTAAATCAGAAGCAGTCTGCCCTGCAATCTGGAACATTTGACCTGCTGGAATTATATTTAATATTGTCTGACATACTTTCTTTTTTGTTTCACTTGGATATTTAGGATTAGGAACTATTTCAGGTTTCATTTCTCCCTTAACTAGAGATACTTTTTCTTTTTGTATAAATTTCTGAGCATTTAAAATATTTAAACAAGTAAGAGCAGTCATCATCATTATAAATACTAACATTATACTTACTATTGCTGTAATTGTTTTATTAGATATTCCCATTGCGATAAATGTAAATATACTAGAGTATGCAAGTATTGCAATAAAAATACAACTTATTAATTTACAAAGCAATGAAAATTGGAGTGTAAGTCCGCCAAATAATGGTATTCCAATAATGGACACTACTATCATAAATAATATATAAGAAAATAAACTTGTAATAGTAACAATGATCAAATTAGACATATATATATTTGTTCTTTTATGACCTATACATATTTTATTTCTTATTGCTCCATCAGAATATTCTACTCCTAGAAATAGACTTGTGAATATTGCAATAACAACACCTATCATTGTAGAATAATTAAGGAAAAGTTGTTCTACTTCTATTATTTCACCATATCTTTTCATATCATTATATTGTGTGTAAATCATAATTAGAGCTATACCAATAGTGAACATAGTTAATAACCAAAATATTTTATTTTTTCTTAATCTCTCAAAACCTGCATTAAATAATTTAATCAACTCGTTCACCTCCAATTAAATTCATATAATAGTTTTCTAATGATTCTTCTTGTTCGTGGATCTCTTCTATGATTAGATTTTTCTTGGATAGTTCAATGATAAATTTTGACAAATTATATTTTCCGTAAACATTGATTGTTTTATTGTCAATTACTTCATAAGAAATTTTCTTTTCTTCAAAATACTTAACAAAATCCTTTTGGTTACTTACTTTTAATTCGATTTTCTGTTTCATCTTTTTCAGAAGTTCTTCACTACTTATTTCCTTAATAATAGATCCATTATCTAAAAATCCATAGTGAGTAGCAATTTTTGCTAATTCATCTAAATAATGGCTAGATATTAAGATAGTAATTCTTTTTTCTTTATTTAGTTTTAGAATTAATTCTCTAATTTCTATAATTCCCTGTGGATCAAGACCATTTATAGGCTCATCTAAGATTAAAAAGTCTGGATTGTTTGTTAGTGCAATTGCGATCCCTAATCTTTGTTTCATCCCTAAAGAAAAGTTTTTTGCCTTTTTCTTTCCTACATTTTCTAGTCCTACTAATTTTAACAATTCTTGAATCCCCTCAAGACTTGGCATACCAACTAATTTATATTGTTCTATCAAGTTATCTCTTGCAGACATTTCTCCATAGATAGATGGTGTTTCAATAATTGCGCCTATTCTCTTTCTAACATTTGTAATATTACTACTATTATTATTTTCTCCATAAATAGTATAAGTGCCACTTGTTGGCTCTTGTAAGCCACAAATAATTCTAATAAGTGTTGTTTTGCCTGCTCCATTTTTTCCAATAAGTCCATATACTGCACCTTTTTCTATATGAACATTCAAATGGTTCAAGGCTCTAAAACTCTTATATTTTTTTTCAAGATTATTTGTTTCTAATATTATTTCCATAATCTTTCTCCTTTCTTATATTTATTTTAATAGAAAAGTGTTAAGAAAATGGTTAAGAAATTGTTAAAATTTTGTTAAGTCTTCAATCACTCATTTTAAAACCGATTCCCCATACAGATTCAATATACTCGTCTTTTGTATAATCTCTAATCTTTTTTCGCAAGTTGCTTATATGAACTCTTAAAGAATTTTCATCACAATCTTCAGTGTCAATATTTATTAAGTCTAATAATCTTTTTTTTGTAATAACTTGTCTAGGATTTAAAAGTAATTGTTTTAATATTGCATATTCAGTCTTTGTTAATTTTACTTTGTGGTTACAAACAAGAAGCGTGCTACTATCACTTAATAGTTCTAATTTTTTATATTCCAAATTATCAATAAGAATGTTTTTATTGTTAAGCCTTAATTGAACTTCTATTCTTGCGAGTAACTCCTTGCTATCAAAAGGCTTTATTATATAGTCACTAGCACCAGATAATAAACAATTTACCTTATCATCACTAGATATTTTTGCTGAAAGAACTATTATTGGAATATTATCTACTCTCTTAATAATTTCTTCGCCAGTCAAACCTGGCAACATTAAATCTAGTAATATTAAGTCATACTTTTCTTTCTCTAGTAATAGTAAAGCTTCTGTGCCAGAATAGGCATTATGAGTGTTATATCTATTATTCTTTAATAATTCTTCTATAATATTATGGACGCACATATCATCTTCAATAATTAAGATTTTCTTCAAATTTGGATCACCTCGATTTATTTCATATTTTCAAAAGTATTATAAAGTAAATAACAAAATTTTAATTCAATCAACTAATATTCTTTTTTCTTATATATAATCGATGATATTTTATAAGAAACGTATATCATTATAACTATAATTATAGGGAGAATAATAGCCATATAATCATTTAGAAAGGTTAGCTTTTGGATTAGGTATTCGACCTTAACATATTTCGATAAAAGACTACCTATAATTGCTAATCCAAACGCCCCTGTAAATATGACAATTCTTGCTTTATCAACCCCATATTTATAAATGACTGGATACATAATTGATTGTAATAATGTTGTAGCAAATACAGCTCCAAATATTGTTTCTCCAATATCTCTGAAATTTATTGTTTTAGAACGATTATAACCAATTGCAATAGTAAGAATCGATATTATTACTATTGTTACGAAAACAAGTAATAATGTTGATATATATTTTGCTTTTACGCTATTCTTTCTACCATCTGGAAGTGTAATAGCATAAGCATCCCATTTATTAAAACTATCATAACTAAATGTTGATAACATTGTTACTACACACATAAAGGGAAGTAAAAAAGTTAAATTCATTTCTCCTTGAAATGCCATAAAAATATATATAAATAATAATATTAGCCAAACTTTTAAATTACCTTTTATCATTAAGAAATCCTTTTTAATTAAACCTAGCATTATTTTTCTCCTTTCACCATTAACACCATCAAATCCTCAAGTGTTATTTTATCTATTGTATCTATATTATATTTTTTATTAAAGTCTTTTTTATTTTCTACTAATAATTCATATTCATATTTAGTTTTTTTATATTTAACAAAGTCTTTTGGATCTACCTTTTTAAATTCAGATTCTGTGCATTTTGCAATTCCATATTTCTCTATTAGTTCATCTCTAGTTTTTGATAATATGATTTCTCCATTATTTATAAAGGTTATGTAATCAGCAATATGTTCCAAATCTGTAGTAATATGGCTAGATAGCAAAATTGAACATTCATCATTTTGAATAAAGTCTTGAAAAATATCTATTACTTCATTTCTAGCAATAGGATCTAGTCCACTTGTTGGCTCATCAAGTATCAACAGTTTTGGATGATGTGCAAGCGCTGTTGCAATTTCTAGTTTTTTTCTCATTCCTTTTGAAAATGTTTTTATTTGCTTATTTTTAGGTAAATTAAAATCAGTTAAATATTTAAAATATAAATCAGAGTCCCAATTTTTATAAATGTCTTTCATAATAGTATTTATATCTCTTGGCAAAAGTATTTCTGGAAAGAATATATCGTCTAATACTACGCCAATATCTTCTTTTATCATATTTTCATCCTTTTTATTATCGAAATTAAATATTTTTATCTCTCCTTTATAATTGCCTATTATATTTAAAATTGATTTAATTGTTGTTGTTTTACCTGCTCCGTTTTCCCCAATAAATCCCATAATCATACCTTTTGGTAATTTGAAACCAACATTTTTAAGTTCAAAATCTTTATATTTTTTTGATAAATTTTTTACTTCTAATATATTTTCCATTATTTCTCCTCTTCATATAAAATATTTAATATCTCAGTTATCGTGTTTTTTGTAATATTATTCGTTTTTGCAATATTTACTGCCATATCTAATAAGTTTTCTATTTTATTTAATTGTTCTTCTCTTGCAACATTAAGATTGATTTTTGCTACATAGAATCCCTTAGAGGGGATCGTTTCAACATATCCCTCATTCACTAATTCTTCATAAGCATTCTTGGTTGTTATTACACTACATCTTAAATCTTTTGCAAGTGTTCTTATGGATGGCAATAATTCTCCAGTTTTAAGTTCATTAGATATTATTTTTACTTTTATTTGTTCCTTAATTTGTTCATATATGGGAACACCACTTGAATTACTGATTATTATTTCCATAGATCACCTCATCTGTATATATACAGTATATACGTTTCATGCACAGTTGTCAATAATAAAGAATATATTATAAAATAACTTCAATCTAAAATGAAGATGGAATAAATTTTTAAATAGATTATCTTATATGTTTGGTAAAAATTTCACACTAAAAAATTAAAGCAAATTGTCTATTGTTAAATTAATAGAAACAGATGTAGAAGACAATGCCATTAACTTAAGAAAAGATAGATTGATATAATTCGATTTATCTTTATTTTTTGATTAAATCGACTATTTTTTGCAAAACAAAAACAACTTTATTAAAAAAGCGAATGAAGATAATTTATATAGATTTTTTTATTTATGGGATGTTTGTTTTTATGGACATTTTTTCTTTTGTAATGGATTGTTCTTCCATAATTATTACTCCTCGTATAATATTTATTTATTTCCAAATCTTTTTAGGGGTAGAATTATAGTTTTAGCACGTCCTTGTATGTTTTTTTTCTCAATAAAACCATAGAATCTACTATCCATTGAGTTTTTTCTGTTGTCACCTAAAACAAAGTAGTTGTTCTTTGGGACAGTTACTTTTCCTAATTCTTCTATATTATAATCTTCTATTTCAGTATGTAAAAATTCTTCGATTACTTTTTTATTATTTACATATAATTCGTTATTTTTGTATTCTATTTTATCTCCTGGAAGACCTATAATTCTTTTAATAATTGGCGAGTTTTCTGTTTTAATTACTACTATATCAAATCTTTGTATGTCTGTTAGAAGGTAATGTATTTTGTTTAGTATCATAATATCACCATCTTTAAGTGTTGGGTGCATTGAAGAACCATTTACTCTGATTGGTGAAACTAAGTACGTTTTTATTAATAAAACTAATATTATTACTATTATATATGGAATTATTTCTTTTATATACTTTTTCATAAGCAATATAAACAAAAACTAAGGGAAGCCCCTTAGTTGTTTTGTCCTCTTTCTTTAATTCTATATTGGCCAACCATTCCACGTAAAAATGTAAGTTTTGCACGTCTAACACGACCTTTACGTATAACTGTAAGGCTTGCAATTTTTGGTGAATTAACTGGGAATGTTCTTTCAACACCTACTCCAGAAGATGTTTTTCTAACAGTAAATGTTTCTGAAACACTTCCATTTCTTTTTGCAACAACAACACCTTCAAAAGCTTGGATTCTCTCTCTTTTTCCCTCGATTATCTTGTAGTCTACTCTCACTGTATCTCCTACACGAAATTCAGGAATATCTTTTCTAATTTGTTTTTCATTAATCTTGTCAATAACGTTCATAAGTTTTGTTCCTTTCTAATATATAATATAATCTGTGATCATAAAATTTATTTATACTTTTTCTTTAGCGGATCACTTCTTTTTGACGCTATTAATTATAGCATAAGCTATATTCTTTGTAAATATATTTACAAAGATTTCTTGACGATGGAAGGACATTCAAACTCTAACTGATATAATTTATTTCTGATACTTTTCTAACTTTCTGTTACTTTTGTAATTAAAATCATATTGCCGTCTTCATCATATACACCAAATTCATATCTGAAATTTGATTTTCTTAAATTAAGAAATATATTTTTATTATCTTTTTTTAAATCTTTATATATTTCTTTAACTTTTTCTAAAGTATCATAGCGAAATTTGTATAAATTAGGAGACAAAGAAAAATCTCTAAATTTTGGAATATCTTCTTTAGCATAATCATATGTAACTAGCATTAGAATTACGTCTTTATTTTTTAATTGCATCCATGAAACTGGTTCATTCTCAGTAAACTCTATTTTAAAGCCTAAGTATTTTGTATAAAACTGTGAAGATTTAAATATATCTTTTACAACTAATTCAACTACTATATCCATAGCAAATCTCCTATTCTATTTTTCCTTATATTCGTTTCGCTTATATCATAAAAATTTAGCTATGATATTTTTAATATTTATCTAATACGGTTAGTCGTATTTTCTTTTTGCCTTATATTATTATAGTATATTTCACATTGCTTTTCTTTTGCTTGTTGTTGCATAAACTTTAATTTTGAAGCCATTTCTTCTAATTCTTTTTTCTTTAAGTATTTACGATATTTTATCTTAATTTCTGTTTTGAATTTTTCTATTTGATTTAAAATTTCCATCATACCATTTGGGTTATCTTCTTCATCTATATACATGTCAGTTAATACTTTTATTAATTTATTATATTTTTTTAAAGCAGCGCGCGAGGCAAATTTATGAGCAAGTTTTCTATTTGTTATTGTGATATTTTTTATTACCTCGTCTCCAATTATAAAGCTATGGTTTCTTGAAGGCAAGTGATATCCATCAATAACTATGCTATTTTTTAGTATTTCTTCTTTACTTTCTTTTGTTATAACAAATTTCATATTATCCACTTACCTTTCAAGTAAATCTGGTCTTCTTAATTTTGTTCTTTTTATACTTTCTTCTTTTCTATATTCTTGAATTTTTTGATGGTTTCCACTTAACAATACTTCTGGAACTTCCATTCCTTTATATACTCTAGGCTTTGTATAATTAGGATAGTCTAACAAATTATTATTAAATGAATCATTTTCATGAGATGATGATTTTATGACACCTGGTAATAATCTAGTAATAGAATCCGTAATAATCATAGCAGCATATTCTCCTCCAGTTAAAATATAATCTCCTATTGATAATTCCATATCTGCTAAAGTTCTGATTCTTTCATCAAAGCCTTCATAGTGTCCACATATTAATATTAAATGTTTCTTTTCAGATAATTGATAAGCCTTTTTTTGATTGTAGGTCTCTCCGTCTGGTGTTAATAGTATAACATAACTTTCATATGTTTTCAAAGATAATACACAATCAAAAATAGGTTGAGGCATAAGTACCATTCCATCGCCTCCTCCAAAGGGGGGATAATCTACTTTATTATGAGGATCTTTAGAAAATTGTCTAAAATCATGAATATTTATTTCAATAAGATCTTTTTCTTTAGCTCTTTTAATAATCGATTCATTAAATACGTTTGTAAACATTTCTGGAAAAATTGTTAATATATCTATTTTCATATAATAATCACATCTTCTTTATTTAAGTATATTCCTTTTCTCTTCTTATCTATTTTAATATTTTTATTGTTTAAAGGAAACATCGCTATTTTATCATCTATTTTAAATCTTACTACTTTATTAGTAGGACTAGCTTTAAATATTTCTATTATGTCATAAAAAGTATCATCTTGTAAAAAAACTTTAAACTTTATTAGGTCACTATCTAATATTTCATCACCATCTAAAATAAGATCATCTTTATTTATGTAAACCTTTTTGTTTAATAGGTGTTCTACTTCATTGATGTTTTTATATTCATCTAAGGTTATCATATCGTATATTTTGTGATATCTATATGTTCTTATTTGATATCTTTTGTTATCTATTAATAAATAATTATCTTTATAAAAAACTTTTTCTTTATAAGGAAAGTCTGATATAATCTTTAATTCTCCTTTAATGCCATGAGTTGATACGATTTTTCCAATATATATCTTTTCCATATTTCTAACCTCATTATTTTAGATTTATATATTCCATTTTGGGGGATATATATAATCTATTTTATCTTTCTTTTCAAAATGTTTCTTTTTAATTCTTACTCTATTTGACTTTAAATCTGGAAATTTACTTCTCGTGTATTTATCTATTTCACAGAATATTCCTTGGTAATCAGTTAATTGTAGAGTCTTATTAACTATTCTTGTAAATTTTTTCTCCTATTTGCTTTTTTAAAAATATATTTTGTCTTTCACAAGCAAAATACCAATATAAATCATATACCTCATTTCTTTTTTTCATAACTATCTCCTAATTCATATAATAGGATTGAAGTTGCTATAGCAACATTTAAACTTTCTACCTTAGTATTCATTGGAATATATAGATTTTTGTCACATAATGGTTCTAAGTCTTTTCTTACACCATTTCCTTCATTTCCTATTATCAAAGCATAATGTTCTCTCTCGTTTTTGGTTAAGTCTCTAGCGTTTATTCCATTTGTTACGTCTGTTTTGTATATTTTTATATTTCTATTATGTAATTCTTTAATTATTTTTTTTAAATCTTTTTTTATTATGTTTATTTGAAATAACATTCCTTGTGTTGCTCTTATAACTTTAGGATTATATAGATCTACACAATCTTCTGACAATACAATAGTATCGATATTAAAAGCTACTGCACTTCTTATAATTGTTCCTAAATTTCCAGGATCTTGAATATTATCAATGAGCAGGATTTTATCTCCTAAATCTACACTACTTTCTTTCTTTTTACATATAGCCATTACTTTCTGAGGTGATTCTACATTTGATATTTTTTTAATAATGTTGTTAGTTAAATATATGGTATTAGGAGCTTCTATATTTATATTAGTCCCTTCTTCTAAGATTAATTCTTTGATTAGTTTAGCTCTATATGCTTCTAAAACTAAATGTTCTCCTTCAATTAAAAACTCATTATATTTATCTCGATACTTTTTTTCTTTTAATTTGAGATATTTTTTTACACGTTCATTTTCTAAACTAGTTATTACCATATTGATCCCTCGTTAAAAGTATATCATAAAATTAAAGTTTATGGTATAATTTGTGATGAGGTGCATTATGGAAAAGAGAAAAATAAAAGTTGATAATAATATAGATATGACAAAAGAAGAAGAAGAAAAAGATACATATACTTTTGTTATCCCAAATAGTTCGATTGATGATTTAAATATATCTGTAAAAAGAAAAGATAATAAAAAGATAAAACAAAGTAAGAAAAAAGCTTAGTATTCTAAGCTTTTTATATTTAAATATACTTTAGCAATTCACAAAATTCAGTATATCCACTCTCAGAATTTAAATGAGCTCCTTCTTCTATTATAATTTCTCTTGATGAGAGAGTTTCAGCAAAATCTTTTTCAGCTTCATAATTTACATATGGGTCATTTTTTGAATAGATACAAACTATTTCATTCACATATTTTTTAGTGTCTTCTAAATTATTAAAATACATTGTTTTATTTACAGCATCATATTCATCATTTATACCAAAATAATTGTTAAAGCCACAAACTAGTATCAATTTTTTTACTTTTATTTTATATTCTGTTAAAAAGTGACATATAAATACAGGTGCAATAGAATGAGCATATATTGTTGTATTTTTTCCTATTAATCCAGCATCTAAATATGTTTTTAATAATCTAGACCAGTTTTTGTAATTTTGATAATTTATTCCTGTTGGAAAATCTGGTGTATATATCTCTAAACCTTTATTTTCTATTTCTCTTCTTAAATATGGAATCCAGTTAACAAAAGGATTTCCAAAACTACCATGTAATATAAAATAGTTATTTTTCATTCTTCTTCTCCTTTTTTGGTAGAGATTTACAAGTATCTATAATTATATTTTTAATTTGTTCTTTGTTATCTATATCATCTATTATATACATTGGTTTAGCATTTTTATATGGTATTTGCTCTTCTAGATTATATTTTTTATTACTATCTACTATTTTAATAAGAAGTCTCTCATCATAGATACCACCAAACAATATGTCGTCATAGTATAATAGGTACTCTCCCATCATTGGTCTACATTTTATATTATCTAGTAAGTTAAGTTGTTCTAATATAAAATCTCTATAATCTTTTGTTGTTGCCATAAATCTCTCTCCTTTGTTTCTTAGTTTATTATAATATATATATTTATCATTATGTACAAATATAGTTTTCTAATTAAAATTCCTTCATTTCACGTCTTACTTTTTTATAGTCTGGATAATTTTCTTCTACTAAATTCCAAAAGTTATTTGAATGATTTGGATGTATTAAGTGAGATAATTCGTGTATTATTACATAATCTAAATATTTAGTTTTTCGCTTTATAAGTTCTAAGTTGAGTGTTACTGTATTTGTTTTTGTATTGCAAACACCCCAACGTGTAGTCATTTTTCTTATTCTCAAATTTGGATATGGTATTTTCCTTGAAAATTTGTTATACATACTATCTAAATGTTCTTTAAATATTACTTGGGCTTGTTTTTTATACCATTTATCTATATCAAAGTCCTTATTTAAGAATACTCTACCATTTCCTAGAGAAAGATCACAATATTCTGTATATATTATGTTATACTTTTCTCCTAAGTAGTTAAAATCACTATTGTTTTCAATTTTTTTATACTCTTTTTCTATCATTTTGATGATTGACTTATAATTATTTTCTAATAATTTTTCTATATATTTATTTGTTGTTAATATATTTGTTGTTACATATATTTTTAAGTCATCTTTTACTCTTATATATGTGTTTTTATTTTTTACTTTTTTTTCGATTATTACATCATAATTAGTATCATTTACTCTAAGTTTCATATTACCACCAAAATAATTATAATAAATTTGATTGAAAAACTCTATATTATTACTTTATTATTTTAATTTTTTAAGATTTCGTATTTATATAATACTATAGTATTTTAGTTATATTAAGGCTAAAAGTGACCTCCGCCACCTCCACCACCGAAAGAGCCTCCTCCAAAACTTGCTCCTCCACCTCCTCCTGATGATGAGGAATATGAAGAGGAAGCTATAGATGAACGAGATGATGAAACGGCTCCTACTACAGAATTATTAATACTTGAAGTTATACTACTCATTATAAAGATATTATCCGTAAAGCTATCTAACATATAATAAGAAGCAAGACTTGTATCTCCGCTAATATCGTTTATTCTTACTTTCATTGTTTTTTCTAACTCTTTAGCACACCCTAAGACTGTAGCATATACTAAATATTTGCCCCAAAGTTTTAATTCTGGTAATTCTTTTATATCCATTGTTCCAAAGTCTTTCATAAACTTTTTTAAGGCTAACCATTTTTTAGTGTGCAAAGCTCCTTTTTCGGTTTTGAAATTTGTAAGTAAACTAAAGATAATAACTATAATGCTAATAATAATAGAAAAGTAGCCAGGAATAAAGCCAGTTTCTAGAGTTATATTCATAAGTTCTATAATTAACCCTATTAAAGATATTAATACTAATACCACTTTTATAGTTGGTGATTTCTTATAAAATTGTTCGTTTTTAGCAATTAACTCAGATTTAGTTTTACATCTATTATATTCAGCAATAAATTTTTTTGCTTTAGAGGTATTTTTTCCGTATGATTTTATTTGTTTTAACGTTACTTTATCTCCATCACCAATAGTATCTATTAACAAATGCAAGAGTATTTTTTCTTCTTCTGTTAATAGAGATAGTTTATCCTCTTTTTTTATTAGTGTATAATTGTCTTTTTCTTTTTTTATTTTCTCTACTTGTAAAGCATCTTTTTGTATTATCATAAGAATTGAAGCTGACATAGCTTTTTCATCTATAGTAGCTTTTAATAAATATTCTAATATTTCTGGTCCATAATCTGCTGGGAATTCTCTTAAATATTCGGCATCAAAATTTGTTTTATCACTCTTTTTTTTCTCTTTATAGAAAATAATTGAAGTTATAAATATTACAATATACCAAATTATAGTAATCACTTTTACTATATTGTTTTGAGTTTTTATTCTCTTTCTTTCTAAATTAGCGATATCAGCTGCTTTTTTCTCAACTGCTAGAATATGATCTTTTCCATTAACTCTACTTAATTTATTGGCGTATGGAACAAGGTTTTTATCGAACATAACTCTTGCTGATACTGCATTTCTTGCTCCCAAAAAATTGTAGGTAATTTTAGCATATTTATTATTGATGTTTTCAATCTCTCCATTTAAAGGACCCCTAAGCCATACTTTTAAGGTATCATCTTCTCTGGGTAAATTAATATGTACTTCCATATTATCAATATTATCCTCATATCCTGTACCTAAAATATTCCAAGCAAGTTCTGCTACATCATTATGAACGACTACAGCATTTTTTATAGTATATTCCATATAAAAAGCTGTATCAGTAGTTGAAGGATTAAATATTTTTAAGTCTATACCATTTATCTTTTCTGTTATTAAATATAGGCCTCTTGCTCCTGCTACTGGATTAATTGCTTTTATATATTTTTTACTCCTAAGACTAGTATTGAAAAGACTATTATAAGTTATACTGTTACGACTTCTTACATCATATAAAGCTAGACTTGTTAGGCTACTTCCATTATAGATATCACTTCCTTCGAAGTCACTTTCAGCACCTGTAAACTTCTTGGCTGAAATATTTGCAAATTCAATATTTCTATATCTACCATTATATTCTCCTTTAAGAGATGCTAATTCTTGGACATTTATATCCCCATTTTCTAAAATATCAATATTGATGAATAAATTTTTAGTTTCTCCATCTTTTGCAAAAATATTGATTGGAAATAAAAGCATTACTATTGAAATGGTTATAATAATTAATTTTCTATATCTCATATTTTACTCCTTACCTTTTAAAAAAACTTGCAGTTAATGCAAGCTATTTACTAAAATCTACTTTTGGTGTTGTTCTATCTTGCTCTTCTATTTCAAAGAATGTCATTTTCTCGAAATGAGAAATACTAGCAACTATACAAGATGGAACCATTTCTACTTTGTTATTATATTTCATAACAGTATCGTTATAAAATTGTCTCATTATGCTTATTTTATCTTCTGTTTCTTTTAACTCATTTTGTAAAGACATAAAATTTGAATTAGCTTTTAACTCTGGATATGCTTCTTGTAACATTAATAATTTGCTAATTGTGTTACTTAATTCATTTGATGCTTTCATCTCTTCTTCTGGAGTTTTAGCAGTTGTAAATGTATTTCTTGCTTTTACAACATCTTCTAGAGTATCTTTTTCGTGTTTAGCATAACCTTTTATTGTTTCAACTAAATTAGGAATCAAATCTGCTCTTCTTTTTAATTGAACATCAATTTGTGCCCAACCATCTTTTACTCTATTTCTTAAAGATACTAGACTATTGTAAGTTGCAAAATACCATATAATTAATAAAGCAATAACTACTATTACTATTATAACTGTCATTGACATATATACCTCCTTGTATTAATTATACTTTTTACATTAAAAAATAACAATATTTTTTGATATTTTATAAATAAAATATGTAAAATGTAAAATTTTCATTTAGAAAATGCATAACTAGTGAATAATTATCACTTGCTAAAATAAAATTTTGAACTATATTTTTCTTTTTATTTAAAAGAATCTTTTCTTCTTTTGTTACATAGTCCACTAGCTTTATATCATCACTTTCATCATTACAAATAAACTTTGTGTTGTTAAAAATATAGTTTTTGTATTTATCCTTAGATGATTTGTAAATTAATTCTTTGTTATTAGCATTATATATTTTGTAATCTTTCTTATCTTCTTCTTCTGTTTTTTCTAATAAATATGGAACATCATCTAGTAAACTGTATGTTTTTATTTTATTTTTATCATTATTTTCTTCTTTATTTTTTATATTTTCTATTAAATAGCTATTTATTATTTTATATTTGTTATTTAAAACGACAATTTCTTTTTTTGAGTCTGTAGTTTTAGAAATCAATATATATTTGCCATCATTTTTTATACTATATACATCATATATTTCATTTTCTTTATTTGTTATTATCTCTTTATCTTCTTTTGTTTTTAAATCTTTTACAGAAATTCCTGTATCTGTTTTATATAATACTTTATCTAGGCTTGGGAATATTAATTCATTATCCTTAATATCAGGATAGTCCATTGTCTTTTTAAATTTTGAATTAAAGATTTTATTTCCTAGTTTATAATATGAACCTATTTTAGTCATACCACCATGAAGTTCTTCGCTTTCTTCATATAATATTATTACTTTTCCTTTTTCTATATTATATTTTAATAATGTTGCTTTTTCTTCACCATCATAATATAAATAAACATTAGTATCATCATAAAAAATATTCTCTAACTTTTTATTTTTTAATTTATCACTTTTAATTGTATATTTATTATTTACTCTTTTAATAGAATATATTTCTTTTTTGTCAATCTTATTTTTATCAAAGGCGAGTTCTCTTTCTTTTTCCTCTTTTGCTTTCAATATTGTCGATGAGATTATTACTATTAGTCCAATAAATGCTGATAGTAATATGGCATATTTTATTCTTTTCTTCATATAAATACCTCATCTTAATTATAAAACATAATTTATATTTTGTGTATACTTTTTTTTTAAATTGATAATAATACTTATAGGAGAGTGATTTTATGGAAATCAGTATTAGAGGTCATATTTTAGAAAACTTTAAAAATGACAATATTGAGCAAATTAGAGAGGCTGTAGAACAGTCAGTAAGTGCAACAGATGAAGAGGTCCTTCCTGGACTTGGAGTTTTCTTCTCACTTCTATGGAATGAAGCTAGTGAAGATATAAAAGATCAAATTATTTCCTTAATAAAGAGCGGAATTTCTAAAGCTAGTTAGTAGCTTTTGCTAGTTCATTAAAAATTGTGTTCATTAAAGTATTAAATGTAGTTTCAATTGCATTTGATAAAGTAAGAGAAGCATTAGAAAGCATATTATTATAATGCTTCTCTTCTTCAACATAATTTTTAGCATCTAACTTTTTACCATTTTTGACGTCATTTTCGAACCTTTCAATAGCAGAGTTTGTTAAAGTCGTCTTTTTGGCGTTTGTAAATTCATAGTAACCTAAAGCTTGAGTTATATAAAGACCTATAAATAGTAAAAATAAACATAGTATTGTAAAACGAACAGCGTGTTTATATTTCATTTTCTTTTATCACCTCACATATTATATTTGAAATAGCAACAGTTGTATTCATTACTTCTTCTATCGTGTTTTCAGGACCACCAATTTCTACTAGAATAGTATGATCTGAGAAATCTTGATTATAAACCCCATTTACTCCAGGCCCTTCCTTTTGATATATTCCCTTGCTTAGTCCACTGTATCTTTCAACAATCTTATTATTTATTCTTTCTGTAAATGCTAAGTTTTTTTGATAATTTGGGTTTTCCAAACCTATTAAAAATAGCACTTTAGCATATTTCACATCGCCTATTGTAATACTTGTTCTATCACGAGATAAAGAATCTCTATGTACATCTATAAAGTATTTTAGACTATCATTATTTGCTTTAACATCTTCCATATAAATTCTACTTGCTTTGTAACTACTAGCATAGTTCCAACTATTTAAGTTAAGAATATCTTTAATACTTCTTTCTTCAACTAATGTTTTATAACCTTGTTTTTCAAAAATGTCTTTCATTATATAATTATTTATGGTAACAGTAGGATTTATATTATAAGCAATATCTCCTAGTGAATATTCTTCTGTTTGATGAGAATTGTATATGTATATTAAAGGATTATTGTTAGTAGTTTGCGTTAATTCTTTAGTGGTCGTACTAGTTAATTCTTTTTTAGCATTATTTTTTTTTGCTTTGTATTTTTGTAAGGAATAATAGTTAAAGTTTATTAGATCAATAGCCGAAATATTTTCTTTTAATTTTTTTAATGTTTTATTATTATCATCATATTCATAATTAGAGTTTTTTAGAAGGTAAGTTATCAATAATTCGTTATTTATATTTATATTTTTACTTAAAAGATAGTTAAAGGTAATTGTAGTTATTATAATAAATGAAAGCAAAAAGAATAAAAGTTTTATTTTAGTCTTCTTGCTTTTAGAATTATTTTTTAGTTTTACTTTCTTTTTCACATCTTTCACCTACTTTATTTAAGTTTAATACTTGTAGGTGTTTAATTTTGTCGCTTTATTTTGTGAAGCGCTTTATTTATACCTGAACTTAATAAAGCAGATAATTTGTCTATTAAAAAGTCTATTTCTTTAGGGGTCACCATAAAGTTATAATCTAAGGGATTTAGCACTTCGTTTAAAAGGGATTTTAAGCTTTCCTCATCAAGTGTTCCTATCAGTCCTAATATTTTTTCTTTTTCATCATTTGTTAATTCTTTATTATAGTTTTCATAATCTTTAGTAATAGCTATTTTATTTCTAGGATTGTTGATGTTATCTTTGTCATAGCTTATTTTTTTTAAAATATAATTTAGAGTATCTATTACTATCGTTACTGAATCAATTATAGTTGGAACGCCTATTGTTATTACAGGAGTATTTAATGTCTCTTTTGTTAGGGCACTTCTAGTGTTTCCTACTCCACTTCCAGGTGCTATTCCACTATTACTTATTTGAATAGTTTGATTAATTCTTGAAGTTTTTGATGTTTTTAGGGCATCTATTACTATTAAGAAGTCTGGCTTTACTAGTTCCTTTACACCATAAATAATATCTTTAGTCTCTATTCCTGTTGTGCCTGTAACTCCTGGTATTAAAATAGATGTATCTCTATATCCTTCTTCAAGAGAGCCTAAATTTAGTATATGATGAGTTACTATTATCTGTTCTACTGTCTTAGGTCCTAAAGCATCTGGTGTTGATTTTACATTTCCTAAACCAATTACTAAACAGGAGTAATTTTCTTTTATATCTAACTCTTCAAAAAAACTTATAAGAGTATTAGTAAATGTTTTCTCTACCAAATTGAAATTAGTACTATCTGTTATGTCTTTAAAAGAGATACTTTTGTATAGTCCAGGTACTTTGTTTGTTATATGAGATGATTTTTCATCAATAACTAATTCTTCTACTACTATTTCTTTGTTTATATCTTTTCTTTTATAATTAATTTTCTTTAGGGTTTCTTCATCTTTAAAATCGTCTATTATTAAGTCTGTTCTTAAGTTAAGTTTTCCTAAATCTATTTCTCTCATATTATCACCAATATTAGTATGAATAAATTTTTCTATTTTATTTGCATTTTATTTAAAAATTTGATAGAATTAGTTTGTTTATATACAAAGTGAGGTGAAAAAATGCCAAATATTATGAGTGCTAAAAAGCGCGTTCGTGGTAACAAGAAAAAAGAAGTAGTTAATACTTTTGTTACTTCTAGTATGAAAACTGCTATTAAGAAATTTGAGAAAAGTGTTAAAGATGGAAATGTAGAAGAAGCTAGCAATAGATTAAATATTGCTGTTCAAAGAATTGATAAGGCAGTAAGCTCTGGACTTGTTCATAAGAATAAAGCTGCTCGTCTTAAAAGTAGATTAACTAAATCTAAAAATGCTATGGAATAATTATCAGTAATTATTCTTTTTTTGTAGTATATTAAAAGTAGGATTTTGGTCCTACTTTATTATTTATATTTGATTATTAGATATTTTTATTTGTCTTAACAAAAATCTTTTCCTTATCTAATAATGAAGAAATAGAAATATTTAATTCTTTTTTGTCCTTTATATTAGAAACAGTAGAAAAACTTTCAGATATTATTTTTGCGTTATAACCTGAATCAGTTACTATTTCTTTTTTTGTATGTATTCTTTTTGTTTCATTTAATTCATTATCATTATAAGTAAAATCAATAATAGTGTCTTTAATGTCTCTAGTCCAAGTAAGTCCTAAACTATTTCTGTCATATTTACTATCATAATTTTTCTCACTAATAATATTAACTGATATTTTGTTTGCGCAATTTGTTTCTAATGATATAATGTTGCTCTTATTATCATCCATTCCATTGCTGTTACCCTTGTAAGCTTTAAATGTA
The DNA here is from genome assembly GCA_910576925.1 of uncultured Bacilli bacterium. Classification (GTDB taxonomy): domain Bacteria; phylum Bacillota_I; class Bacilli_A; order RF39; family UBA660; genus UBA2730. The sequence continues at coordinate 28,400 of CAJTKB010000006.1, forward strand.
TAATTTAATATACAATAATTATAACCACTTAAATCAGTACATATTCCTGAAGAAGTTAAAAAGTGTTTAATTTGCTTTATATTTAGGGTATTATCATCTCTTTCTATAATCATTGTTACATCTCTCCTTCCTCGCTTATATTATCATATTTAGAGAAGAAAAACAAATGTTTTTTCCATATATTACCAAAACTAGCTTTAATATTACTATAGTATAAATCATCATAAATTGTTATTAATATAATAAATATGTAAAATTGTTTACATATTATTTACATATATGATAGTTAAAATATAATATTTTGTAGTATACTATATATAGGGTGAAGATATAGTGAAGAAATTTTTAATAACAGGTCTTTTATGTATAGCACTTGGCATTACATATTTATATAGAGATGATTTTGTTAGAGTATATAATAAGTATTTTGTTAAAACGGAGACTATTGTTACACTTTCTAATAAAAATAACTATTATAGAAATTATGATTTTAATTTTGTACAAAATACTGATAACTTTTCGCCGAATAATATTCAAGATTTATATAATATTTACTATACTACTATTAACGCTGGAAAAGATGTTTTTACTTTTTATTGCCCTACTTCTTCATATAAAAATTGTATAAACGATGTAAAATATTTAGCAAATGATCAAGTTGCTTTATCAAACATAAATAATTTTGTCCATCCATATAATGGTTTTAAACATATTGAGACTACATATGATACAAGTGGTAGAGTTACAATTAAAGCTTTTAATACGTATTCTGTAAAAGATATAGAAAAAGTAAGTGAAAAAGTTAAGGAAATTGAGAATAAACTATATAATAAGGATTTATCAGTAAAGGAGCAAATAAAAATTTATCACGATTATATTATTGATAATGCTAAGTATGATTCTAATAGAAGTGATAAGAATGTTATAAAATACAAATCTGATACAGCTTATGGAACTCTTCTTGAGGGTTATTCGCTTTGTGGTGGATATACTGATGCTATGGCAATAATATTAACAGATATGGGGCTTGTTAATTATAAAGTTTCTTCTGATAATCACGTTTGGAATGCTGTTTTAATAGATGATGTTTGGTATCATTTAGATCTTACTTGGGATGATCCTGTAACCCAAGATGGTACTAATCTAATAGAAAGTGACTTTTTCCTTATAAGTACTAATAAACTATTTGAGATTGAAAAAAGTGAACACAATTTTTCTAAAGAGGTTTATAGTGAATTAGTAGAAAATGATAGTAGTACATAATATTTAGTAGTAGCTTAGTTTTTTAAGACTAAGTTTTTTTATATAATTTAAAATTACTACAAAATAAAAGCAATATATTATATATCACTTTTGATTAAGATAGCTTATTTTTCCTTTTTGAGATAATATTAGTTAATATGATAAAGATTGTAGAAAAGGCTAATATTATAGATATATTAATTAAAACTGGTTTTAATGAAGTCAGATTAAACTTTTCTATTTTTGTAAGTAAATTATTTGTATTTATAAAATAATATGATGGTAAAATATGTGCTATTTTTAAGACTAGTTCTGGTAAATATTCTGTTGGTACAAAGGCGCCACATAAGAAACTTGATCCAAGTGCTATTACATTAACAATGCCATTAAGAGCGTTTTTATTATTGCTAATATTTCCTATTAGGAAGGCTAATGTTAAAGCACAAATACTAAATACTAAAGAATTTAGAATATATAATAAACCACTTATAGAAAACATAACTTCTCCTAATAGGATGAAGCTTAATATAACATAAAATAGCCATAGTGTAAGAGCAAAGAGGCTGTTTGCTAGTAAAAGTCTTCTGTTAAAAACTTTATTATTAGTACTACTAATAATTGTTCTTTTTCTAATCATATTGTTATTAAAGCTAGATAATATTATACAAATTATATAAACACAGCCTGCTAAAATGCTATAGTTCGCAAAATTATAATAGTATGCTGTTTTATCGAGAGCATTTTTATTTATTGATGAAGTTAATTCTACTTCTGTTTTATCTTTTAAAGTATCGTGTATTTTTTTTATGATCAAATTTTCGTCTTTTATTATTTCGTTATAAGCACTAGCTACTTTTAAATATCTTTCTAGTAACATATTAGCAAGAGATGATTGATAATCTCCTGTTTTTTTTATTTCGATTTGTGGATTATTTCCTTCTAAAAAATCTTTTCTAAAGTTTGATGGAATATATATTATATAATTAACATCTCTATAAAAAAGAGCATCATTAATTGACGTTTCATCATCTTTTATTTCTACTTTGTTACTGTTTTTTTCTATATAATTTATCAAGTCTTTAGTAAGTCCCTTATTTTCATCGTTATTGATAATTAAAATATCAGGTTTAGTTGAGATGTAACCAATAGAATTGTCTGATGTCTGCATATTAAATACTCCAAAAAATACTAAAATAGCAGTATACATTATTACTATAAATTTATTTTTATTAAGAACTTTTAAAAATGCTTTAAATATTGTCATACTTCTGCCTCCTTAGACTTAACATTGATATTGATAGTAGAACTATTGAAAACAGTAGTAAAGATATAACGTTAAAGTAAAACCTTGTTTTAGTATCATAATAATATAATGAGTAAAAACCATCTGTTATCATACTAGCAGGATTTATTTTATTTAGTATGGGAATATTTTTATCTATAATATATTTCATTGTAATACCCATCATCCCCGATAAGAAACAGCAAACCATAGTAATAGCAATAATTATTCCTGTTTTAGTATTTTCTCCTACTTTAAATGTAGAGGATATAAATGTGCCAAGACAAAGTCCTGCAAATGATCCAACTAGTGATAATAAAATAATTAATAAATAATTATTACCATAATCTATTTTTAGTATTATATTTGTATAAAGAAATAGTATTACTAAGCCAATAACTTGTATTATATAGCTTGCTAAAATACTACTTAGTATTAGTTCTCTTTTAGGAACTGGACTTACAGATATTCTTTTTCCATTATTACTAATATTTGCAAGATTTTTACTAATTGCAACCATTCCAAGAATGCCTCCGTATAAACAGGTCATTGCAATTAAAGTATAAAACTCTATCATTGTATAACTTAAATTATTACTAGAGATATCTTTTATTTGTACTTTATTGCTATTCAGTATTTCTTTAATATTTTTATATAAATCATTGTAAATGTCATTTATACTGTTACTACTATTCATATCTTTTAGCTTATATTCAAATATATTTTTTATTATTTTTTCTTGTTCACTAATTTCTTCTGTTACATATTTAAAAACTGTTTCATTAATACCGTTTTGTGCTATTATTACTTTTGGTGAAGATTCTTCTAATTTTAAATAGCCTGTAATTTTTTTCTTTTCTAGTAACTTTTTTGCTTGTTTTTCATCTACATATTTAATGCTAAAAAGTCTGTCTTTATTATTTTTGCTTTCTAAATTGGAAAATGATTTTTTATATATTTCGTTTTGTTCAAAGTAAGTATTGTTAACTATGGCTATATCTATAATATCTAATTTTTCTTTATTTTCTATATCAGAAAAGGCCATATTAAAAAGTGTACCTAAAATAAGTGGAAATGCTAGAGTCCAAAACATTAGAGTTCTATCTTTTAGTAAAGTTTTGATAGTATATTTAAAATTATGGTAAAACATTAGTCTCTAAGTTCCTTTCCTGTTAGTTCTAGAAAAACGTCATTTAAAGTTGGTCTTTCTGAGTATATTTTATCATAGTTTATCTTATTGTCTTTTAGATAGTCTATCAATTCAATTAAGTTATGTTCTCCTTTTTTATATGTAATTATTAGAATATTATTATCATACTTTACTTCTTCTACATTTTTCAATTTTTTAATATTATTGAAATGCTTTTTTTCTAATTCAATAATTTCTAAGCTTATTTTTTCTTCAATTCTAGCAAGGGCTTTTAAGTCATCTGTTGTTCCAGTAGCGATAATTTTTCCTTTATCAAGTATTATTATTCTATCACATAATATTTCGACTTCTTCCATATAGTGTGTTGTATAAATAATAGTAGCGCCCTCTTCTTTAAGAGTTTTAATACCTTCTAAAATATTATTTCTACTTTGAGGGTCAACTGCAACAGTTGGCTCATCTAAAAATACTAATTTAGGTTTATGAGCAATACCACAAGCTATATTTAGTCGTCTAAGTAATCCTCCTGATAATTGTTTAGGATAAAATTTTTTAAATTCATTTAGTCCTACTAAATTAATAGCGTCTTTTATATATTTTTTTCTTATTTCTTTTTCTTTTATATATAGTCCACAAAAATAGTCCAAATTTTCTTCTACGGTTAATTCAGCAAATACTGCTATATCTTGAAAAATTACTCCGATATCTTTTTTTATGTCATAAGCATCTGGAGTCATTTCTTTTCCGAATATTTTGATTTCTCCATTACTAAAATTTAAAAGAGATAAAATACAATTTATTGTAGTAGATTTACCACTACCATTAGGACCTAGTAGGCCTAAAATCTCTCCTTTTTTTACACAAAAAGACAAATCATCTATTGCTTTTAAGTTTTTGTATTCTTTAGTTAAATTTTTTACTTCGATAATATTTTCCATATATTTTTCTCCTTTTATTTTTTTTGATAAATTTTTTCCTTTTTATAATATGGATTTTCCTTATAATATATATTGTAGAATTCTGATCCTTCATCAATCATTAATTCGTCATATTCATAGGTTTGCGTCCAAGAAGAATTAGAAAAACTTTTAATTACAGGCTTATTAAATGGACTAGTATTAGCAATAAAACGTTTTATATTTGGATATTTCTCACCATAAGTTTTTACAATTTTCTCTAAAGTTATAGGAGCGATTCTTTTACCTTTATACTCATTTAAAATAGCTATATCTATAGATAAATTGTTATCTATAAATTTTTTTAATTTGAAGAGACCAATAATTTTTTTCTTATATAATATTCCATTAACATCGTTATAAGAAAAACTTACATATTCAAGTCCTTCTTCTCTTAATAAACTATATATTATATTGAATTGTTCTTTAGATATTTGTTGTAAAATAATAGAATTTTCATTAATCATAATTTTTGGCTTCTTTCATATAATCTTCTATATTATATATATTTATTTTAAAAAAGTAAATATGTTTTTTGTATTATATAAAAGTGTAAAAACTTATTTAAGTCATTCTAAATAAAGAGGATCTGTATTAGATTAATCCATTACTCTCTTAAACATCTTTTCTAAATCATATTTTGTATAAGTTATAATTGTTGGTCTTCCATGAGGGCAATTAAAAGGATTATCGCATTTACTTAAGGTATCTAATAAATATTCTGCTTCTTCTAAGTTAATGTAATCATTTCCTTTTATAGACATACGACAGGCCATTGTGGCAGCGGTATGGTCAATAAATTTTTCCTTATCAAAATCTTCCTTTGTTGCAACTATCTCAAAAATTTTTAAAATATCTTCTTTTGTTCTTTCGTCTTTGATAAATGTGGGATGACTTCTTACAACAAAAGTGTTAGAGCCAAATTCATCTATTTCAAAACCAATACTTTCTAAAAGAAGTAAATTGTTTTTTATTATTATATATTCATTAGGAGGAAATTCTAAAGAGATTGGTATTAATAAGGATATTTTTTCTATATTAGGATTTGATAAGGATTTCAGACATTTTTCATAATTAATTCGTTCAGCGGCTGCGTGTTGATCAATTATATACATACCATCTTCATTTTCTGCTATGATATAAGTCTCATATACTATTCCTCTTGGTATTATTTTTTTCATTTTACTAGAGTTATTAGAGCTATCTTCTATTAACTTCAGCTGTTCCTTCTTTGCCTCTTCCTCTCCATATATTACTTTTTCTTCATTAATCTCATATTCTTCAATAATTTTCGATGAGAAATTTTCTTGGAACTTTTCTGTCAAATCTTTTACAAGTACTTTCTCACTATCTGGTTTCTCATATTTTTCCTCATTTATTTTATTATTATTTATTACTTCATTTACTGAAAAATTAGATCTAACTGTTGCTTCTGGTATTAATAATAACTCTTTTATTTTTTTACTAATTGTTTCTTTGATCAATTCTTTCAAAACGTCCATTTTTGAAAACTTGACATCCATTTTTGTAGGATGAATATTGACATCTACTAAGATAGGGTCAACATCAATGTTTAATATGGCAATTGGAAATTTATCTTTAGGAATATAGGTATGATAACTGTCAGTAATTGATTTTATAATTTCATTGTTCCTAATTACTCTTCCATTTACAAGAAGAGTAATACTATTTCTGTTAGAACGAGCCATTTCTGGGTATGAGATGTATCCACTTATTAAATAATCATCATTCTCTCCTGTTATTTCAACCATTTTTTTAGAAACATCAGAACCATATATTTCATAAATTACTTTTAATAAATTAGAATTACCATCAGTTTTTAAAAGTACTTTATCGTTATTTATTAAGGTGAATTTAATATTTGGATAAGATAGAGCCATCTTTGATATATAATCTGTTATATGTGCAAGTTCTGTATATAAATTTTTTATATATTTTAAGCGAACGGGTGTATTGTAGAAAATACTAGTAACAGTAATATCAGTTCCTTTTTGAAGATCTGATGATATGACTTCTTCAATATGTCCCCCTTCTATTTTGATCAAAGTACCTCTGTTTTCGTTAGCTGTTTTTAGAACTACTTTAGATATTGAAGCAATAGATGGTAGAGCTTCTCCTCTAAAACCTAACGATGAAATATTAAATAGATCACTAAGCGAGGATAATTTACTAGTAGCATGACGTGAAAAAGCTAGTATGGCGTCATCCTTATCCATTCCTACTCCATTATCACTTACCTTAATCATTTTAGTGCCTGAATCTATTAATTCTATTTTTATTTCATCGCTTTTAGCATCAATTGAATTTTCTACTAATTCTTTTACAATGTTCATCATTTTTTCGACGACTTCTCCAGCAGCAATTTTATTAGCTAGAACTTCGTCCATAACTTTAATACTTCCCATATATTACTTCCTTCTTTCTCTTTTAACACCCTTTTGACTTATAACTATCACAAATTAGGCACACTTTATAGGTAAAAGTTAAATTATAAGAAGTTGGAGTTTCTCTTTTTCCAGTAACAATAATATAACTATCTTTTGATTTATTGTTATTGTTGCAAGTTTTTCCTTTGTTAATAGGGTCTGTTAAAGTATCTATATAACCTTCTTTTAATAAATCATTAGCATATATTTTTAGGTTTGTACTTGTTGCTAGTTCAGTATGAGCCGTTAAGTAGTTAACAGCACCACCTTTTAAATTTGATTCGTAGTTTTTATAAGTCTTTTTTTGAGCATTTGATACGTATCTTGTAACAGCAAGAATCGCTGTTCCTGATATAATTGAAAGAAGTGCAATTACTGCTAGCAATTCAACCATTGTAAATCCTTTATTATTCATTTTTTTCTTCTCCTTTATTTTTATTATCTATTTCTTTTAAATAAGTAAATAGATTTTGTGCTATTTCTTTTCCTACTATTTTTTCTAGCTCATCTATACTTGCTTCTTTCATTTTCTTTAAAGAGCCAAATTTTTTTAATAGTTCTTTTCTTCTTACTTCTCCAATACCTTCTACCATATCAAGAGTACTAACTAGTAATCCTTTAGAACGAATATTTCTATGATATGAGATTGCATAACGATGAACTTCCTCTTGTATTTTAGATAGATATAGAAAAAGATTTGAACTAGCGTTAATCTTGATTTCTTCTAGATTTTCATTCAAAAGATGATTTGTTCTATGTCTATCATCTTTTACTAAACCTACTATTGGTATATTTAAATTCAGAGATGACAAAATTTCCTTACATACATTAATTTGTCCTTTGCCTCCATCTAGTACTATTAAGTCTGGTTTGTAGCTTTCTTCCATTAATACTTTATAATATCTTCGATATATTACTTCCTTCATTGCTCCCAAATCATCTTTTACATTAGTTGTTATTTTATACTTCCTATATAGATCTTTAGTTGGTAAAAAGTTATCAAAAACAACCATACCTCCTACATAATAAGTTCCAAATAAGTGGGAGTTATCAAAGGATTCTATTCTAGTAATATTTTCTATATTTAATAAGTTTTCTAATTCTTTTTTAGCTTTTAGTCTTGATGATTCATCTTTTTCTAATGTTTCTTCTTGAGCTTCTAGATTTTCTTTAGCATTTTCTTTTGCTAAATCAAGAAGACTTTTAATTTTTCCTCTAAATGGAGTCATAACTTTTATATCTAGATAATTTGATAATAGAGTGCTATCTATTATTTCAGGTACATATAACTGTTTTGGTAAAATCCCTTGTTTTTCATAATATTTAATAATAAATTCAGTTAATTCTTCACCTGTATCTTCTAATGTTTTGAATAAATCTTTATCTCTTCCAAAAAGTAGTCCATCTCTTATAAAAAATATCTGAACTGATAGATAATTTTTATCTTGATAGTAATTAATTAAATCAAAAGTTAAATTTTTATTAAGATCGATTTTTTGTTTGCGAAGAGTTGTTTTAATATCATCAAGCATATTTTTAAGTTCTAATGCTCTCTCATAATTAAGACTAGTGCTTGCTTTTTCGATCTCTTTCATAATTTTTTCTTCTATCAAGGCACTATCTCCTTTTAAGAAGGTTATAATTTCTTTATATATAGTATCGATATCATTTTTATCTACTTCTTTAATACAATAACCAAGACACTCGTGAATATGATAGTAAAGGCAAGCTTCTTTTTTTAGATGCTCGCATTTTCTAAGTGGATATATTCTATTAATCATATTAACTGTTTTTCTGGCAGCGGTTACATTTGGATATGGTCCATATAAATGATTTTTGTTTTTCTTTTTCTTGACATTTCTAACAACTCTAAGTCTAGGATATTTTTCGTTTGTTAACTCGATATATGGATAAGATTTATCATCTTTTAACAAAATATTATATTTGGGATTATATTTTTTTATTAAAGTTATTTCTAGTATTAGTGATTCTAATTCGGAAGAAGTTACAATGTATTCGAAATCATCTATACTTTCTACTAGCATTTTAGTTTTTCCAGTAACTGTTCTTGTGAAGTAACTTCTAAGTCTTCTTTGTAAATTTTTAGCTTTTCCAACATAAATTATAATTCCGTCTTTATCTCTCATTTGATAACTTCCAGGCTTAGTTGGTACAAGAGCTAATTTTTCCTTAAAGTCTTTCATAATTTTCACCTATTATTATTATAAAATAAAAAGGCCTTTAAAGCTAGCCTTTACCTTATTTTTATCGCTATTTCAGTATTTATTTTATTTCTTATATTCTTAATTTATTTTTTCTAGTAATCTCGAAAGTTTCTCATATAATTTCGTGAAAATAGTTATTTTTTAGAGTTTTAAGTTTTTGGTTTTTTGTTCACTTTCTATTTTTTCTAAATATTGTTTATATAGTGCTATTTTTAATAATTCATATCTGGCTTTTGGTTGATTTGTATTTCTTTCTGCTATTAGTAGTTCTTCGTCGATATCTTTATTTAGTATAACAGATATATCTTTAGCTTCAAATAAACTGTAATACTTTTCTTTACTCATTATACTGTTATAACATAGGTCTATAATAGAATTATTATATGTATCATAAGTGTATGAATGATAATAAATGTCTTTAAAATAATAACTGCATAATGAAGTTATTGCATAAAAGTCTGGAAATACTTTTGCCAAAAAATATGCATGTTGATGGCAGTAACCTGGTAATTCATTTTTTCTTATATAAGTTGATATTTTCTTATTTCTTTTAAAATAATGTGATGCTAATTCAAAGGTAAAGTCTCCATATTTTGAACTTGATATAATAAACTTTCTTTTACCATCAAAACTGACATCTTGTATTATTGGAGAGGTTAATATGCTTTTTATTGCGCTCTTGTTTTTAGATGGTTTTTCTAGATTTGATAGGTCAAAAATTGCATCTTTAATCTCATATTTCATATTATAACCATATTTCGTTAGTATTTCAGAAAGGAGATTTATATATTCATATTCCAAGTTACGCATCAAATTGTTTTGAATTGTTTTTACCTTTTGTATGAACGTCATATTATTTTCAAATTTGCAATCAAGATCTGTAGCTTCTAAGAATTCTTTTAAGACTGTATGAAATATTTTCTCATCCAAATCAGTTTCTGTATCATAAAATATTTTTGAACAACTATCTAAAAACATATTTCTTTCTCCTTTTAAAGGTTATTAAATTAAGTATCAAATAACTATTATTATATAAAGTTCTATTTCAAAAAAAGTATGATTATTTTATCATACTATAGAAATATTGTACAGTTTTTTAGCCCTTTTCTCAAGAAAAGTTAAATAAAAAGATCAGTGCTTATCTAACTTATTATCACTGATCTAACTTACTATTTTATTTTGTTTTTGTAATAATTTATTATATCAATTGGTATATTTGCTATTTATTGGTATTTTTCTTATTATTTAATTCAATCTTTCTTTAATCATCATTGATATTTTACTCATATCAAATCTGCCTTTAACAAGTGGAGTTACTTCTTTCATTACTTTTCCCATATCTTTCATACCTTCTGGGTTAGTCTTTTTAAATATGTCATCTAGTATTTTTTCTATTTCTTCTTCAGTTAAAGCTTCTGGTAAATATTGCTGTAGTGTGCTTAATTCGAAATTAGCTTTTTCTATTAAATCTTTTCTTCCTCCTTTTTCAAACTCTTTTATAGAGTCTTTTATAAGTTTTACTTGATGAGTTATAGCATCTATAACTAATTCATCATTTATTTCCTTTTGTTTATCAATATGTTCTTTATCAACTGCTGATTTTACTCCTCTTATTACTGTTAGACGCTCCTTTTCTTTGTTTTTCATAGATTCTATCATATCATTTTTTATTTGTTCGTACATAATAATTTCTCCTTATTAATCAAAAATCTTTTTTAATATACGGTCTAATTCTTTTTTGGAAATTGGTTTAGAAATATATTCATCAAAACCATCTTGTAATAGATATTTTTCTTTCATTCCATCTATAGCGTTAGCTGTTAACATCACTGTTGGAGTATTAAAACTATCATCTTCTTTTAATTTCTTATAGGTTTCTACTCCGCTCATATTTGGCATCATATCATCCATTAATATTAAGTCAAAGTGTTCTCCTAATTTAATCAATTCTAAGCATTCTCCACCACTTAAGACTGATTTAACATCAACATTATATTTTTCAAGTAAACGTTCAGCTACTTTAATATTTAATCTGTTATCATCTACTATAAGAACTCTTTTGTTAGATATATCTGTTTCTAATGCTTCTTTTTCGTTATTTACTTTATTCTTTATTATACCTTGATCTATTGCAACAGTTATTTTTAGACCTCTTCCATAAACATTTTGAGCAACTATTGTTCCATTCATTAATTCAACTAATCTTTTAGTATCACTTAATGAGGTATTGCTACCATTTATTAAATCTTCTTCTACACCATCACTATTTTTGTTATCAAATAATGTCTTTAATTTTTCTTTTTTTACAATACCACCAGTATCTTCTAGGGAAATTATTAATCTACAAGCATTATCTTTAATAACAGAAGTAACATTAAATTCAATATAACCTATTTTAGTCCTGTCTATTGAGTTTGCTAATAAGTTTAAAAGTATTTGTCTTAATATTACATAGTCCCCATATAAGGCTTCTGGAAGAGTTGTGTCAAAACAGGTTCTAAATTCAATGTGACCTTTTCGCATAACTTCTTTTGAAAAGTCAGTAAGCTCATCTAACATACTTATCAAATTATATCTTTTCTTTACTAATTCGACTTTCTTTACATCTAGTTTTGAAATATCTAAAATGCCATCTACTACTTTTAACAGATTAGTGGCAGATGATGAAATATTTTCTACATCCTTTTGTATGTCCTTATCTAATTTTTTGTCATTTAGGGTTTCAGTAAAACCAATAATATTAGTCAAAGGCGTTCTAATTTCATGTGATATATTATATAAAAATTTAGTTTTGGCACGACTTGCTTCTTCGGCTCTAGCTTTAGCATCACTAAGTTCATCTATTGTTTTTAAATCAGGATTTTCAATAGTAAAGAATATTAGAAAAGTGATAAAGGTTTCTACCGAAGTTGTTAATAATAGTTCTTTATGAGTATATTCTAAATATATTACTATTGGAAAAACAATTGTATAGCCAATTAATGGTACTATTTTTTTCTTTTCAACATTTTTGTAACCTATCATCATAAATATTAGACTACAAATAATGCAAATTGCACTCATTGCTGTACATAAAAAACTACTTGGGCCATAAGAATAAACACTATTTATATTTGAATTATCATAGTAAAGAGGTAGTAAAAGAAGAGCAAAGGCAACTATAAAATATATTTTTAAGAATATTCCTGATATTTTTTTATAAATTTCTTTACTATTAAATCTTAAATTGATTTTTTTCTTGAAGGATATAATAAAAGTATAATACATAAATAACATTAACCAAGTTAGGGAATATATTAAGTAAAGTTTATTTAAAATTGATGTAAGTAGAGGGAAACTTTCTTTGTTTAGTGTTACTAAATAACAAAACATTTCTATTATTAGACCTATAAAGTTAGTTCCTGCTAATAATGAATAAACTTTATTTTCTAATGTATTAAGCTTTTTTTTATAAAAATATACAACTAATAACATAGCACTATAAAACATACTACATATAATAAATGATGCACTCATAATGGCCTCCTATAATCTTATCTTCCTTTATATTATAACAAGTTATATATTTATTTACAAGATGTAAAAAAATAAAAGTTGCCAATATATGACAACTTTTATTAATCTCTATCGCGATTTGCTTTATTTCTTTTTCTTGAATTTTTAATGCCTTCTTTTTTAGCGTTTCTTCTCTTAACTCCTGGTTTATCGTAGCATTCTCTTTTTTTGCATTCTGAAGGGACTCCGTCTCTTGCAACTTTTTGTTTAAACTTTCTTAAAGCCATATCTAAGTTACCATTCTTTACAGTTACCTGTGTCATTTTTTCTCCCTCCCTTCATTTATAACTACTAAGATTATAACAAATATATGCTTATTATTCAACAAAAAATTACACTTTTTATGAAAAAACTACATTTTTTTTATTATTATACCTATAATTTTGCCAATATTATATATTGCTGAGAAGAAATAGTTGGTAGTAATAATCGTAATTATGAAATAAAATATTTCTTTTATTCTGTTTTTGGAGTTATCTCTAGTGGACATATTCCTTCTTCATCTGTTAGTCTTCTTATAGATGTACCTACACTATTTCCAGCATCAAATATTACTTTTATGATATTAGTTAAAGCGGTAATAACAGCTCCTGTTAGACTAGTATTACTTGCACCTCCTATTATTTGATCTAAACTATTTTCTCCTATTTTCATAATTATTCACCGCATTTTTTAGGATTAGTATAACCATCTAAAATACCAGATAGGAATACTACTATAGTAGTTGCTATCAAATAAACCATTACACTTACCTCTCCTCCTGTAATTTTTTCTAATTTTTTATCACTTAATTTATGCATATTATTCCTCCTTCCAGCAACTTTTAAACATTGTTATATATGATTTTTTATTACTTAATATACTTATACTTGGATTATTATTTAGTTTTACATCTTTTATTTTTAATATTAGTTCATTATAATATTTATTGTTATTTTTATAAATATTTCTAGTAATAGATACTATTTCTAGTGGATATTTTTTTGAGTTTAGGTAGATATATTTATTTTTTTCTATTATTTTTAATTCTTTATCTCCTACTATAAGTTTTATTTCATCATTTAGTGCATAAATATAATTTAGTTTGATATATTTGTTGTATTTATTAACAGAAAAGTAAAAAAGGGTTATTAGAAAACATATAATGGTTACAAAATTGAAAAAGAATAATAGTCTATATTTTTTATATTTCTTCATATATTTTCCCATCTTTTAAATTTAGTATTCTGTTAAACATATCTTTAGAAGTTAATCTATGACTAATTACAATTATTGTTTTATCCTTTAAGTATTTTAAAATATTTTCTAAAATAATTTTTTCTTTTTCTATATCTAGCTGACTTAAAGCCTCATCAAAAATATAAATATCGCTATTTCTAGTTAAGCTTCTAGCAAGTATTATTCGTTGTTTTTCTCCTCCTGATAAATTAGTTCCTCCTTCCTCTATCATTTTTTGATATTTTAATTCTTTATCTAGTAGTTCATCTACTTTAGTTATCTTACATATTTTATCTAGTTTTTCTTCATCTCCTTCTATTAAAATATTATCTCTTATAGTTCCTGTAAAGAGACTTTCTTGTTGGGAGGTATAAGTTATTTTTCTTCTTATTACATCTAGATGATAATGAGTAATATCAATATTATTTATAGTAACTGTTCCAAATTCAGTATTAATAAATCTACAAAGAATTTTCATTAAAGTGCTTTTCCCTATCCCACTTGCACCAGTTAAAAATACTTTATCTCTTCTCTTTATTTCAAGGTTTAATTTATCAAATATTTTTTTATATCCATAGCTATAGGTTAAATTTTTAAATTTAATAGAACCATTTAATTTATAATCATTAAAGAATTCTAAACAATTAAAGTTCTCTATTTTTATTGTAAACAAATCTTCAATTCTAGATTTCGAAAGTTTGTATTTATGATATTCTTTGTATAAGGATAAAATATTTCTATATGAAGTTAAGTAATATCCTAACATAGTTTGAAAAACTATTAATCCTCCTAATGTAAGTTTTTGCTTTATGATTAACATACTTCCAATAGATAGTACAGATATTTGAAAAATATCATTAATAATATTAGCAACTAATGTGTTTGTGAGTGTTATTTTATTTACAATATAAGCTTTTGTCAAAAATTTTTGATATTCCTTTATGAAAGATGTAGTTTTATTTTTTTCTAGGTGCATACCTTTTATGGTATTCATCGAGTTTAGATTTTCATAGAGAAGCGAATTTACTTTATCTTCGCTAGCAAGATAATTTTCCATTTTGTGTAGATGGATTTTATTAAATATAATTTCTATTATTAATAAAATCATACTTAATAATAAGATTATTATGCCTAGACTTTTATCGATTCTAAATTGGAAATAGATAAAGATTATTATTAGAATTAAGTCTGTTGTAAAATATGAGAAAAGACTTGCTAAAAATAGTTTGATATTTATTAAGTCCTTCATTCTTGATATTACTTCTCCTACTGTTCGATTGTTATAATACAAGTATGGTAAAAAGACCAATCTTCTTATGACATTAATAGTTAACTCTTCATCTAACATTTCACTCCATTTAAGAAGAGTGAGACTTTTTAGGTATGAACTTATAGCTTTTAAGATGAAAATAATTATCATAAATTTAGTAACAACATATATATTTTCTAAGATGCTATATTCTATAGCATTATTAAGAAGTAATTTAAAATAAAATGCACCTGTAATATTTAAAAAAGTATAAATTATAGTTAAAAGTAAGATGTAGGGAATATATTTTTTATTTTTTTTAATAAATTTTTCTAACCATTCATTTATTATTTTTCTTTTATCTAGGTTTAGTATTTTCTTAATAGGCTTTAAGTAGATATAGTTATTACTAGTCATTAAGTTAAATTCTGCAAATGATACTTTTCTTTTTCCTATAGAAGGGTCCATTACTTGTAATTCTTTTTTATCAGTATTGATGCTATAAATTACAATAAAGTGCTGGAATTTCTTACTTATAACTATATGACTTATTATAGGTAACATCTCTTTAGTTATATTTTCTATTTTTAAATTAAGACCATATGAGTTAAATCCAAGAATAGTTGATGCCTGAACAAGATTATAAGCACTAACACCATTTTTAGTGGTTTTTGTAAGTTCTCTTAAATATTCTAGAGAACAATTTCCTTTGTAATATCTAATAACTGATAATAAGCAGCAAACACCACAGTCTTTAAATCCCTCTTGTTTTATAACTTCCATTTTTACCTCCCACTATATTATTCGAGTATTATTTGATATTTTATATTAAAGGTAAAATTATTTTGTATATTTTTTCAATTATTGTTAAAAATAAAAATAGAAGAGACTATTTAGATAAACTCTTCTAGACAAATGACTAATATATTTTTTCCTACTTAGTTATTTTCTATTAAATTTGATATTACTGCCTTTTAAATAAAATACTACTATTATCCTTGTAGTATTTTTAATTTAATATATTATAATAGAGAAAATAAAAAAGAAGTGTTTTAACTATTCTTCTTTGCAAGTTGCATCAAAACTATATGAAGTTCCACTAAGTGTTAGAGCACTTCCTATTTGACCTAATTTAGCAGTTGCATCAGCATTTCCTGTTTTTACTGCTGCTCTTGTAAGAGCACTTTCTATAGTAAAATCGTCTACTCCATTTTTACCAGTATCTACTCCAATAAAATAATAATCGAAATTATCACCTTGTTTGTCTGCTGGTACACTTGCATCATAAGGTTTATTTACTATAATAACATACCCACCAGCATAAGGCTTTCCGAATGAACTAGATGAGCCACCACGTTCTAATATAATTCCATCTAATGGTACTGCAACATATGATCCAGGAGCTGGCGTTTGACACTCAGAGTTAACAGTTGCTTGTCCTCCAGCTTGTGTTACAAATAGATCTCCACCTATAATATTTGTTCTTGCTGCATCTATAAACTTTTTGGCATTAGTAGCATAAGTATTCCTTCTTGATTTTGCAATAGCTCTTGTTACCGCTGGTAAAGCAACCATCATAAGTATTGCCATAATTATGATAACAGCTAGTAATTCTATCAAAGTAAAACCTTGTGTATTTTTTTCATTATTATTTGAATTTTCCATAATATAATCCTATCTCCTATCCTAAATATAATTGTAGTATTAAATTTGAAATACGTCAATTACTTTTTACAAAAAAGTATTAACAGTTGTAATTATTTTCTCCTTTTAAAGTATCCAAATTAGTAAGAGCGCTAGTAACATATTCAATTTTGGCATTTTCTTTGTATAAATTTTCATTAGATGTATATTTAACACCACGATAATAGTTTGTGCCACTTGTTGTGAAATTTTCGATTAGTTGTACATAATATACATATTTTGATGATTCATATTTTACAATAACGTAACTATAGTTCTCGTTATATTTTCCGTTATATGGACCATTCTGGAGTTCTGATTTATCAAGATCTGTGATCTTATATTTTCTACATTCTCCAGTTGCTGGCCTTGGCCTAGTCATATCACCTTCAAATTGATATTTAGCAAGATTTACTAACTTTTTGGCATCATTTATATATGATGTACTTTTTCCCTTATCTACAGTACTTGTGATATTTGGAAGAGCAACAACCATAAGTATTCCCATAACAGTAATAGTGACCATCAATTCAATTAATGTAAAACCCTTATTATTCATACTTAACTCCTTATAATATGTATTATACTATTTTTTTAGTAATAGTTAAATAACATAAATTACAGTTTACAAAATTTTACTTAATTTTGATTATAGATAACTTCATCTAAATTTTCTAGTTCCTTTATTGTGTTAACAGTATAATATTCTTCGTTAAATAGATTATCATATCTGAATAATGCGAAGCCTTTATATTTACTAGTATTTCGTCCTAAAATAATTTGTCTTTTTATGATATCATTGTTTTCAATCCATTCTTGTTTACCTTCCCTTGCGTAAGTATCTTCCTTGCCAATTTTATAAAAAGCTAAAGCGTAATAAAGTTCAATATTTTTGTTTGTTACTATATCATTCCACTCATTCATAGTATCTATGAAGGGTCTACTGCTATTATAAAATCCATAGTACAATTGAGGCATTAAGAAATCTACATATTCATCGCTCTTCCCCCACTTTCTAACATCGGCATAGTTTTTATTATAATTATTTTCTATATTTCCATCTGGTGATATTCCAAATGATACATTTTTGTTTATACTTTTTATAGATTTGTAAACTTCTTTTATCAAATTATTAATTACTTGTAAGTGATAATCAGATTTACTTATATCACCATTATGTTTAACATATTCTTGGTATTCTTCATTATCTATATCATCATTTGGATAGAAATAATCATCAAATAATATACCTTTAAATTCATAATTTTTTAATATTTCCTTAATGCCATTAATTATATGAGTAGTTGCCTCTTTAGAAGATGGATTATAATAGTAAATATCTTCTATCTTTTTAACAATATTTGTATTAATAAATTGATAAGCATAACTATCAGGAGATATTTCCTCGTTTTTCCTTGTTATTCTAAATGGATTAATCCAAACATATAAATCTATCTTATTTTTTGAAGTTTCATCTATGAATGTTTTTAACACATCATAATAACTTCCATCTTTTAAAATAATACTTTTATTTATAGGAAATTCACTACTTTTATATATAGCATCATCAAAACTTCTAACTTGTAGAATAATGGTATTAAACTTTTTAGATTTTGTATTTTTTATAATCTTTTTTATGTTTTCTAGTGACTCTTCTTTAGTTTTATCTCTAATATATGTATTTAACTCCATATAAGAAACAAATAAAGCTCTCATTTCTTTTTTATTATCTTTTTTTGATTCATTCGCTTTTTCTACTTTCTTCTCTTGTTTTATATCTTTATCTTTATTTTTCTCTTCTTTATTAGAAATTAAAATAAAGGATAGACAAGTAAAGATTGTAAATATCATAACTAATTTTTTCATATATTCACCAATTTAAATATACTCTATTTAAAATGAGAATTTTGTCTATTTAATGTCATTGTTTTTTATAACAAATAGTTTTTCATCGTGATAAAAAGCATAGAACACCTCGTCTTTTGTTATCTTTTCGTTTTTTAAAAAATCATCAATCCACGCTGTAGTTTTATCTATTTCTTGTAATGTTTCTTTTTGAATTTTACCATCTAAAATAATAGGTAGTGGAAAACTTCCAAAATTTGTTCCTTTTTTAGTGAATACTGATAGGTTTCCGTTTGTTTCTAAGACAGCATAACTTACTTCTTCAATAGATTTAATCCCTTTACTTCTAAGTTCTGTTAGAAGGTCTCCTATATTATATCTTTGTTTAATCATTTCTTTAAAATTAATCTTACCTCTATTTATAATCACTGATGGGTTTCCTTCGAAAATATCTCTAATTTTAGTATTTTTTAGAATCAGACGTGATGTAATAATTTCTATTAGAGAAACTGCTAATATTGGAATTACTGATATTAGTATATTACTTTCATAGTTATCAATTGCCATTGCAGCAAGTTCTGATAATATAAAGGAGACTATCAGATCCATTATACTTAATTCACCTATTTCACGTTTTCCCATAAGACGATATACTATACTTATTAAGATATAGAAAAATACTGCTCTAGTAAGCACTGAAATATATACCATATTATCACCTATTATTATATTGGGTAAATGTATATTTTTTTATTCATAAACATAGTATTTTGTAGAGGTGAAATATGTTAGCTTTTAAAAATGTAGGTAAACAATTACTTAAGATATTAATTTATTTCTTAATATATTCTCTTATTTTAACAGTTTTATATTACTTTAATATGATAGATGAAAAAATATGTAACTATTTAAGATTTATTGGTTTTCTTTTAATACTATACTTCAATAGCAATAATATTAGTAGAAAATTGAATAAAAATTGTTTGCTAAACGGCTTGATTATAGGTATTAGCATAGTTGTTTTATTTATTATTATAACACTTATAATGAAACAAGGTATTGGTATTAAATCATTTATATATTATTTGCTAATTATAGGTGTATCAATTCTTGGAAGCAGTAAAAAAAGAAAGAAAACATTAAAATAAATTTTTATAACTATAAAGTCATATGTTTACAATATATGTAAAGATATGACTTTTCTTTTAATTATTTCTAAAAGTAACAATAAAAAAGCACTCTGTTTACAAATATAGAATGCTTTTATAATTATTATTCATTCATATTAAAAATATCCATACTATAAGTTTCGTTGTTTAAGTATTCAATACTATCAGATAGATTTTTTTCAATTATATTGTTATCATCATCAACTATAATATCTTTAATAGTTTCTTTTAATTCGTTTTTAAAGTCTTTTTCTTCCTCGTTTTCATATCCTCTAAAATAAATTTCTTCTATTTGATTATGATTAAATAAGCAAACTTCATTAGAGTCAATAATTCCTTCTGGAAAAAGGCAACCACTATAATCATATAGTTTATGATTATTATCATTTGGTATTACACAAAAGCCAGTAATCATTACTTTCTTTTCTCCACCATTTAGTAAAACTATTGTTCCAATAGGTAAATATTCTTTATTATACATATTATTCCTCCTAATTTTCCAATAAATCTATTTGAGTATTCGCACTATTAATTATGTCTTCTTCCATACTCCAAGTGTCATTATTTAGTGTATCATTATTTGATGCTTTATAAGCGCTCTCATTGTTACTATTTTCATCGTTATATATTTCTTTTTCGCTATGTCTAACATTTGCTTCCTCTTCAGTCCAAAATTTATTTTCATTAGATAGCCTATCTTCGCTATCATCAAAGTCATTATTTTCTTTTCTATCTTTATATATTTTTATTCCAGCGCCAATTGCTGCTGTTGCTGCTAATCCTCCTGTAATTGGTAGAATACCTATACCACTTCCAGTACTACTTGATGTAGTTCTGTCAGCTCCAATGTCAATATAATCTTTAATATCTGGATCAGTTTCAAATAAATCTGTTTTAGTATCTGGTATATCTACTTTCTCAGTAACAACACCCGTAGTTGAGTCTGTTGTAGTGCCAACTATATTATTATTTGGTTTATTACTAGCAGGTGGTGTATATCCCTTTTTATATACTATACCTCCGCCAGTACTTGTTGATGAACCACCTATGGAATTATTATTTGTTGTTGGTTGAGTAACATTAACTGTTGGATTATTACTTGATCCCATATTAGTAAGTCCGCTGTTATTACTATTATTATTACTGTTAGGATTGTTACTAACTGGAGGTGTAGTAGTAATTTGCTCTGTGTCATCCGGTTTAATAGTTGGAGGTGTTACCTGATTATTAATAGGATTATCTGTATTATTTGTTGGAGGTGTAGAAGGATTACTAATATTTTGATTATTATCTGGATTAATAATGTCGGGTATAGTAGGTTTATTTATATTATTATCAGTATTTGGCTTAAATATATTATCTATGTTATCTATTTTATTTATATTATCTGGTTTAGAAACATAAATATCCTTCTCGATTGTAGATGGTTTAGGATTATATTTTTTTAATACTTTTTCAGAGGCTTTCTTAACTGCTTTTGATCCTACAACTCCAGTAGCAGTTACGACACTACCTGTCTTTATACTTTTTGTTTTCTTAGAAGAACTTTTGCTTTTTGTTCCGCTTTTTGTTATAGTAGTAGCACTTTTTTTACTTATAGAATTAGACTTTGTTTCTTCATCAGATTTAGTAGTTGATTTTTTATCACTTTTGTTTTTATTTTGATTTGCTTCTTTATTAATATCAATATACTTTTCTACTGCACTATTTTTTGCATTAGCAAGACCTGTTTTAGGAAGCTTTATACTTTTAGAGTCATTGCTATTATTTTTATTATCATTATTTATGCTGCTACTACCAGTTTGATTTTTTATTGCTTTTACTGCACTATCTATAGCAAAAGATGTAGCAAAAGCCAAGCCTATATTATCCTTATCATTCGTATCTATTTCAAACTTTTTATTAAATGATTTAACAATATCATTAAATTCGTCTTTGGCTATTGATATATTCCCATTTGTATCCGCTTCTAATTTTTTTGTTTGTGTTATTATTTCATCAGCAAGAAGTAAAGAATTATCATAAGATTTTTCCGTTTCTTCTAATTTTTTATACGCCTTATTTATATCACTGATTGCTGTACTAATTTCAGGTATATCTACAATATATGTATTAAGCTCATTTTTTAAACTAGCAATACTATAATGATCGCCTTCTTTTATTATTGATATATAATCCTTCAATTTAGTGGCAAAATCTATAAACTCCTTTACATTTCCTTCATTGCAATACCATTCGTAATTATTATCTGTGTTCATGCTGGCTTACCTCCTTAATAATCGATACTAGATAGACTAGCAATGTTTTTTGTAGATTTATTAAATTCTACTATAGCATTAGATCTATCCTCTGTAAATCTTATATATTTGTGATATGCATTTTCAAGTTTTCTCTTCTCAAAAGTTGTACTCATTGTAATTTTATCTGTATAGCCTTTGCTTTTGAATTCTTGATATCCAGGCTCTGCTAATTTTATTTGTTCATCACAATAAGCAATGTAACTTTCTAAATCTCTTTTCCTTTTAGACCAAAAGGCTTTTTTTACATTTTGTTTGCACTTAAATAAATTATTTCTAACATCAGGTATTTTACTTTTGCTTATGTCTTTCATTTTCATATCAAGGGGTATATATTCACCACAATGAAAAGTCATTTTTCCATATATATCTTCATTTTTTAATATTTCATTTTGATGTTGTTCTAAATACTCATTTATAGTTTCAAAGGAACTATCTAAATAACCATCAAGAGTCTCTTCAACATTAAAACAGTCTGATAAGCTTCTAATTTCTCCCATTTTTCTTCCTCCTATTTCTATATATATAAAATATATTGTAAATAAAAGAAAATTCTTTTATTTACAATATATTGCATCTTAAGATGCAATATATAAATTATGCGGCATTGTTGATTTGATATCCAGCATCAACTTCTTTATTAGCCTGTGCTTCTACTCCAGCATATGTTTCACTAGAATTATGGATTTCTGTTGCTTTATTTTTAATTTGAGCTAAGAAACCATTAAAGTTAGCTTTGTATTGATTATAAAGTGCTATAGCATTAGATGCACTATCCTGATTAGTTGTAGACTGCCAATTTTGTTGAAGTTTTGCTATTTCAGCATCAGTTTCGCTAAATAATCCCTCTACTCTATTTGCTATACTTATTATTTGATCAGCGGTGCTTATTGCCTTACCATGATCAAAAGTAGTACTACCATTCATAAATTATTCTCCTTTCTAAAAACTATCGAAAACTTCCTTGTAAATCACTACTAGCTTGAGCAGCATTTGAACTTGTTGTTGTTAATATGGTTCCGAAAGAATCAAATGCTTTACTCATTTGATTTATTGTTTCTGAATTTTGTTCATAAATTGCAAGATATTGATTGTAATCTTCTGATTTCCAGCATCTTCCTAATTCTTCAATAGCAGATCTTAAACTATTCATTTCAGTAGCATAACGATTAGAAAAATTTTGAAAATTCTGACCACTTTTTTGAACTTCTCCTGGATTCATCTCGTAAGTACCTGTATTTGCCATTTTTGCACCTCCTATCATATTTATAAGCAGAGTTTATAAGATTTTCTATCTTACTCTACTCTTACATTATAAGTGTATCATTTATATTATAGCTTGTAAATAAAGCTGCTAATTGTTTACAAATTTTTACAAAAAAAGAATGATATTAAATTCATTCCTAATCCTTTTATTTATTAATTTTAATTATTGAATATTTCTTATAATATGGTAAAGACTATACTAGATCCTAATATGCCTCTTTTATATTAACAATATAAATCTTCTTATTAGCCTCTTAATTTTGCATTACAACTTGTTGTAACATCATCTATTATTTTATTAAATTGATTCATTACCTCTTCATCTGTCAAAGTTCTGTTATAGTCACCAAAAGTCAAATTAAAAGCAATAGATTTTTTGTTTTTTTCTAAATTTTCTCCTTTATATACATCAAATATATCTATATTAAGTAATAGTCTTCCACCACTTTTTCTAATTTGTTTAACTAAAGTATCTGCACTAACATCTTTGTCTACAATGAAAGCAACATCTTTAGCAATTTCTGGATATTTAATGGCCTCTTTATATTTTAATTTCTTTACCTTTGTCATTAAAGCATTCAAGGATAGCTCTGCTACATATATGGAATCTTTTCTAACACCTGGGTGAACACAGCCAACAATACCTATATTTTCTCTGTCCAAAATAATTCTAGCACTTATTCCTGGATGCATATCTGAAATATTATCTGTCTCAAAACTATAGCGGTTTTTAAGGCCCATATAATCAAGAATATTTTCAATTATTCCTTTTATCAAGTAAAAGTCAACTTTATTTTTACTTTGATACCAAGAATTACTTAAGAATTCTCCTTTCATTAAAATAGCAATTTTACTCTCCTCATTATAATTTTTATCATAGGTTTTACTTATTTCGTAAATAAAGATGTCCTCTACTTTTCTTGCTTTATTGTAATCATATACACTTAACAAACTTGGAAGAATGCTTGTTCTAATAACACTTTTATCAATACTCATTGGATTTGGCAAAACTGCATTTTCCCTTTCTTCATATTTGAACATATTTGCCATACTTAGGTTTGTTAAAGTATATGTTTTAACTTCATTCAATCCTAATGAACGTAGCCTCTTTGATATCATTTTACGATATTTAACATCTCCAATATATTCTCCTCTTCTAATTGGAACAGAAGGAAGCGTTGATATTAAATTATGATACCCATAAAGTCTTCCTATTTCTTCTGCAATATCATTGACATTAGGATCTATATCTAACCTTCTATTAGGAATCGTTACGATAAATTTCCCATCTTTTATTTCATATGGAAAATCAAGCCTTTTCATTTCAAATTCCATATCTTTTTCACTAATAGTAATACCTAAAAGATTTTGAACGTCTCTGGGAACAAATTCTACTATCTTAGGTGTTTTATCTATTTTGTCATATTCAACTAGTCCTGTTAGTATTTTAGCTCCTGCATACTTTTCTAACAAGTGACAAGATCTATTAATTGCTTTTAGTGTATATTCATAATTTAATCCTTTTCCGTATCTAATAGATGCTTCGCTTTTTAAATCTAAATTAGAAGCAGTATAACGAATGCTTACTGGATCGAATATAGCACTTTCTATTAATATATTTTTTGTTTTTTCTGTAACTTCTGTATTTAGTCCTCCCATAACACCTGCTATACATACAGCTTCTTTTTTATTCGTAATAACTATATCACTATTTTTGAGTGTTCTTTTTTTGCCATCAAGAGTTACTATCTCTTCACTTTCTTTCGCATCTCTTACTAGTATATAATCTCCTAAAATATCTTTATCAAAAAAGTGAAGTGGTTGTCCATATTCAAGCATTACATAATTAGATATATCAACTACATTATTAATTGAACGCATACCATATGCTGTAAGACGCCTTTTTATAAATTCAGGGGATTCTCCTATTTTTACGTCTGTAACCATTTTGGCTAGATAATAAGGACACTTATCGGTTTCTACCTCTAATTTAAAGTGATTATTAATAGAATCATTTATTTCTTCGTAACTTTCATCTGGTAAAACTACTTTACGATTTAGAATAGAAGCAATTTCATAAGCAAATCCAATATGATAGTAACAATCATTATTACGATGTTTATGAATATCGAGTTCATATAAAGTGTCATCAAGTCCTAAATACTTTATTGGATCACTTCCTACAATTGCATCAATTGGAAGTTCGTGTATTCCTTTATTATAGTTTTCTTCTGTTTTTTCTTCAAGACCTAACTCAAATAAGGCACAAATCATTCCGTTTGACTCAACTCCACGAATCTTATTTTTCTTTATAGTGAAGTTTTCAGGAAGAACTGCTCCAGGAAGTGCAACTATTACTTTAATACCACTTCTAACATTAGAAGCTCCACAAACTATTTGTTGAAGGTCCTTCTCTCCTATATTTACTTGACAGATATTTAAATGATCACTATCAGGGTGACTTATACATTCTACAACTTCACCAATAACCAAATTTTTAATGTTATTAGTAAGTACCTTTTCTATATTTATACCAGCTTTAGTAATTTTTATAGCAAGCTCTTCTAAATCTTGATCACTAATATCTATATAATCTTTTACCCATTCTAAACTAATCATACTTATTCACTCTCCCATCTATCAAATATTTTTACTTCTCTTAAATCTGTATTATAGAAAACTCGACAATCATCTATATCATACTTAAGCATTGCTAGACGTTCAGCACCGAATCCAAAAGCAAAACCACTCCACTCTTTAGGTTCGTATCCACTCATTCTTAAAACATTAGGATGAACGATACCAGCACCTGCAACCGTAATCCAACCAGTATGTTTACAAATATTACAGCCATCACCATTACAATTAAAACAGCTAATATCAACTTCTACAGATGGCTCTGTAAACTGATAATAACTTGGACGGAAGCGAGTCTCTATATCTTTTCCAAACAGTTTTTTGACAATTACATCTATTGTTCCTTTTAAATCAGATAAACTAATGTTTTTATCAACTAACAATCCTTCTATTTGCATAAATTGATGTGAGTGTGTTGCATCGTCATCATCTCTTCTATATGTCTTTCCTGGACATATTACTCTAATAGGTATTTCACCATGCCCTTTTAACATAGTTCTTACTTGAACAGGTGAAGTCTGACTTCTTAGGAGAATTTCTTCACCTTCTATATAGAAAGTATCTTGAGCATCTCTTGCTGGGTGTCCCTTAGGAATATTTAACATTTCAAAGTTATATTTATCTTCTTCTATTTCTGGTCCATCAACAACATCATACCCCATAGATATGAACACTTCTTCAACCTCTTCTATTAACTTTTCTAATATATTAGGTGAACCTATAGAAATCTTAGTAGCTGGTAGACTAATATCTATTGCTTCGTTTTTTAGTCTTTCATTTAATATTTCATTTTCATATTTTTCTTTTTGTTCTTCATAAAAATCTGTAACTATTTTTCTAAGTTCATTTACTGCCTGACCAAATGTTTTTTTATCTTCAGGTTGAATGTTTTTTATTTCACTGTTTAGTTCTGTTATAAAGCCTTTTTTTCCTAAATACTTAATTTTGAACTCATCTAGCATTTTTATATCCTTAATATTTTTTTTATCTTCTTCAAGTAATTTTTTAATGTCTTCAATCTTATCATTTTTCATATTTTTGTCTCCTCTTTTTATAAATTATATATATCTTTTATTTTAATTAAACTTTTTACTGTTTCTTTAATTGGGAATTTATCATCACTAATTTCAGGATTATAATATATAGAATCCATTCCAATTTTTCTAGGCGCTAAAGCATCATATTCTAAATTATCTCCTATCATTACACACTTATCTATTGAATAATTATTAGCTGCTTCAATATAACTATTTAGATTTGGTTTTAAATACGAATCTCCTGCATAAATATCATCAAAATAATTAAATATGTTAGTATTTTTCATTCTATCGCATTGTGATTTTAGAAAATGATTAGTTCTAACAGCTAAACTTTTATTTCTGCTTTTTAAATACTCTAGTAACTCTATAGTATCATCAAATAAGTTTGTTTTAATATTGCAGTTAAAATCTATCCATTCTCTTACTATTTTCTCTGTAATATTAATGCCAGATTCTTTTGTAAAAAAAGAACTATATAGACTTATATCTAATCTATCAAAAGTATTTTCATATTTGTATAAAATATCCGTTTTTACTTCAAGTAATTTGGAATAATCATCTACTGATAATATACTTTTAAAGAAATCATTTTCTTCACTAAAATCTTGCCTCCATAAAGTTCCATCTAAATCGAATATGTATCTTTCTTTTTTTATAATTTCTTTCATACCTTTACCTCCAAAAAAAGAACTATAATGTAAAGGCGAGTCTTCCCGTGGTACCACTTTACTTTATAGTTCTACTATACACTTAAATCTTTTAACGCAAGAATTACGCTTACTTTTAATAAGGACTCCCAAGTTGAATTCATAAATTATCTTTACTTATTTTCACCAAACATAAGCTCTCTACAAAAGAATTATTTATTACTATTTCTTGATCAATGTCAATAAATTAATTATATCATATTTTAGTTAAACTGTCATTAGTTCTTTTTCTTTTTCTTTAAACATTTCTTCTATTTTCTTATTATATGAATTTACTAAGTCTTGTATGTCTTTTTCAAGTCCTTTAGAAATGTCTTCACTAATTTCTTCCTTTTCTATTTTTTCAATCGCATCGTGTCTAATATTTCTAATACTTACTTTAGCATCTTCACTAATTGATTTTACTTGTTTTATAAGTTCTTTTCTTCTCTCTTCAGTAAGAGTTGGAACGATTATTCTAATTGTTTCGCCATCATTAGTTGGATTATATCCTAAATCAGCTGAGGAAATTGCTTTTTCAATAGAAGCTAGGCTTCCTTTATCAAATGGTTTGATTAATAATTGATTACCTTCTGGTACTGATATAGTAACTAGTTGCTTTAATGGGGTTAAGCTGCCATAATAATCAACCTTTACTCCATCAAGGCTAGATGGATTAGCACGTCCTGTTCTAACAGTTGTAAATCTTTTTTCTAAGTTTTCAATAGTTTTTTCCATTTTTTCTTTTGATTCATTTATAATATCAAAATCCATTATTTCACATATAATCAATCTTTTAGAAGGATTATCTAGTAGATTGATCCCTTTCTATATATTTTTTAATTTATTATACTTCTCTCATTGTAATAGATATTATGTGGATACATTTTATGACCTCTTTTAATAGTTAGAAGAGAAGCACTTTATAGATATTATAATATATTATTTAAGTAAAATAAAGCTTTTCAATAAAAATATCTAAGGCTATTTTTATTTATAATTATCCTTATCAATGTTGTAAAACTCTAAAAGAAGTTTTAGATATAATAATAACTATGATATATATATATGAAAAAAGAAGAAATTAGTTCTAACTATTTCGAAGTTTAATATAGGTCTCATTATTTTTTATTAACTCTTCATGTGAACCAATACACTCAATTTTACCATTTTTCAAAACAATTAGTTTGTCAGATACTGTCATTAAATCTTTATTATGTGTAATAACGATTAGTGTATGATCTGTTTTTAAATTATCTAATAGACTTATAATTTTATTAGTGGTATTTGGGTCTAAGGAGGAAGTTACTTCATCTAATAATATTATTTTAGAAGTTGTAAGAAGTGCCCTAGCTAAAGACAGTAATTGTTTTTGACCTCCACTTATATTCGTCGCATCTTCTTTTAAAATTGTATTATATCCATCTGGCAGAGACATTATAAAATCGTGTATTCCAACTCGTTTACATGCGTCTATTTGCCTTTTTTTATTTGAATCAACGAGAGACAAATTTGCTCTAATACTCATATTGAAAATAAAAGTTTTCTGATTTACAACACTGATAGTTGAGTGATAAATGTCTTTAGAATATTCATAGATATTTAATTTATCAATTAATATTTTTCCACTATCTACTTTGTACATTCTTAAAAGAAGATTAAATATTGTAGTTTTGCCTGAACCTGTTTGTCCAACAATTGTTGTTATTTGATTTGGTTTAGCAACAAATGATATATTTTTTAATACTAGAAATTTTTTATACTTAAAAGATACATTTTTAAATTCAATAAGACCAATAATATTATCATTATTAACCATTCCCTCTAATTTTAAAGAACTTTTTCCATAATCAATTATTTCATTTATTCTATATAGCGAAATGGATTCTTCCATAATAGATACATCAAAGCTCATTATATAGTTAATTGATTCTTTTGCCTTATCATAATAAGAAATGAGTAGTAAAAACATAGCAATTTGTAATTTATTTTTGATAAGCAGGATAATTAATATAAAATATAATACTATTTTGCCAAAATCAATAATTAAACTTACCAAGGTCTTTCTTATAAAATAGTAGTTCCTTTTTAAAAAGTAGCTTTCTTGCCATCTTTTTCTATAACTGTCTAATTTATCCCCAAAACCAAAACTTTTAATATCCTTAAGTCCTGTTAAAATTTGTGATAATATATTCGTCATTTTGTCAGCATAATTTTTTTGTTGTTTTAAATAATATGTGTATTTATAATTACATTTTCTAGCAAAGTTATAATATATTATATCTATTATAATTACATATAAGGCTACTAAAATGCTTTGTTTAGCAAAGACAAAATATATGATCAATAATTTAATTAACTCAATAGATAATTCTATTATAAAAGAAGGAATTTCTGCAGTATTAATGATATCTATATTAGATGAATTGATGATTTTTCCTATAGGTATTTTTTTAGAATACTCTTCATCAAAATTATATATACTATTTACTAATTTCTCATGAACTTCTACATAAGCTTCCTTAAAAAATTAGCATAGCACCAATTGGTACAATATAATCCCACTTTATTAAACAAATACGTTATTCCAAGTACTATAACATAAACAAGTGATATGCTATATAGTCCATTAGTTATATTTTCTACTATCAACGATATAAAATATGGTACTAATAGGCTTACCAATACACTTATTAAATCAACAATTATAAAAGTTATTAAATACCTGTTTTTAAATTTCACCAAAGAAAAATAATCTCTTATAATTTTAATATTTCTTCTAAACATATATTTTCACCAATATAATTGTAAAATATTTTCATATGTATTTCTTTACATTTTAAATATTAAATTTGTTAAGATTATTTTATAGGTAAATATATATAGCAACAATCATCTTTATATAATTCTATTTTAAGACTATTTTTAATATTATAATTTGTTGAAGGAATCCATTGCTTATTTATTTTTTCTTCTAAACCAACTATATCTTTTTGTTTTCTTGATATTAGTTTAAACACAACATATTCGTTTTTATTGATTTTATATTCTTCTAAATCAGAAAAATATTTCGAGGAACCTAAATAATAATGATATAAGTCTTCTTTTTTAGAAAATATTCCATACATTCCCATTTCATTAAATTCTTTATAGTGTTCATTTTCTTTAATTTTGTTATATAATTGTCTGATTTTATATAATAAATCAGAATGATTTTTTGAAGTAATATGATAACAGTATAAATAAGTTTCATCTATTTGTTTTATTTCATAGTCAAAACTGTAATAATTTTTATTGATTTCAAAATATTCTATAGGAATTATTTTATAATTTCCTAACTTTTTTCTACATTCCATTGGTGTTATATCAAATAATTGCTTAAAAGCTCTATTAAAAGAGGATGCTGAGTTATATTGATATTTTAATGCTATATCAATATTTTTAAATTAGTATTTCTTATTTCTTCAAATGCTTTACTTAATCTTCTTTTCCTTATATATTCAGTTATTGTCATATCCGTTAAAAACATAAAAATTCGTTCAAGAATAAATATATTGGTTTTCGTTATTTTACTTAATTCATTATAATCTATTTTGTTATCAAGATTATTTTCAATATATGTAATCATTTTATTTAAATAATCAAAATTCATTTATATCAACGTCCTCAAATAAATTTTTCTATGCTCTATTATAACACTTATTTTAGATAAATTATCTAAATCTAATATGATTAATTAGATATCAAATTTTAGCAATATAAATAAACATTTTCAAAATATCAATTTCTTATTTATATAAATGAATTGATTTTGTGGGGAACGCGTGGGGAACACAACTTTTGTTATATCATATAATATTAAATATAAATTACTAATGTATTGTTATATAAAGAAAAGAATAGCTTTTAACTATTCTTTTAATTTCAATCTGGTGCCCTAAGGAAGGACGTTCAACAACTTTTTTGAATATCAATACGTGTTATACTGTAAAAGGTGATTATAATGAATATTGGAATAGACATAGATGGTGTCCTTACTGATTTGGAAGGTTATATAAAAACTGTCGGTAAAAAATATATGATTGAAAATAATTTAGGCTTTGATGATACAATGAACACAAATACTATTTATGGCTTTTTAAGTAAAGAAGATAGTTATCAATTTTGGGATACTCACTGGGAAAAATATGCTACTACTATAAAGCCCAGAAAAAACGCTAGTAAAGTAATTGAAAAATTAAAAAATAATGGAAATAAAATAATTATAATTACAGCAAGAACCTATGATAGCCAAATTATTAAAAATGGTGTTAAAAGACAAAAAAATATGGAAGAACTAATTATCAAATGGCTAGATAAGAATAGTATAAAGTACGACAAGATTGTTTTTTCTAATTTAAATAAATTAAAGGCTTGTTTGGATAATAAAATTGATATTATGTTAGAAGATTCTGTTTCAAATATAGAGCAACTAAAAGATTACGTGAAAATTCTATGCTTTGATGCAAAGTACAATCAATCATATACCAATAGTCAAATATTCAGAGTATATAATTGGGACGATGTATATAATATTATTAATAAGATTTAATTATATTTTCTAAGGCACTAATGATTTTATTAGTGTTTTCATTATTTTTAAACATCATATCAGGATGACCATTATAAATCATATCTTTAAATTTTTTAAAAGAAAACCATTTCACTTCAGATAACTCTTCTTTTTGAATATCGAAATCATCAATATTTAAATTACATATTGAATAATATGCTGTCGTATATTGTCTATTTGGGAGGTTGTCTCTTTTTAGTTCAACTAATAATTTAATCTGATTTTCGGATAAAATTATCCCTAACTCTTCTTTTGTTTCTCTAATAATTGCTTCCATACTTGTCTCTCCTGCAATAACGTGACCTCCATGCCATGCCCATTTATTTGGTTCAATTTCCTTTGTAGAGGCTCTTTTTTGCAAAAGAATTTCACCCTTATCATTCAACATGATAAGTGCTACTTCTTTGTGATATTTTCCTTCTTTATGAATTTTATTTTTATCTAATATCTCTCCTGTTGGATTGCCTTTCTTATTTAAAACTTCTAATAATTCCATATTAAACTATTTCACCTCACAGTTAGCATAATGATTATGTCATTATGCAAGTGTGTTTACTAAATTGACATTATCAATTTAATATCTATAAATATTTTATCATAATTTTGAGTATATTAAAACTCGAGCTATCATTCAATCTGGTGCGTGAGTAAACCACGTTTGGAAACTCGCATTAAGGTTAATTCCTAAATCGATTATATCATCATTTATCTATTTTTGCACCTTGTAATCTAATCTTTGAGAGAAATTGTAATTTAGCAATTACTTAATATCAAAATTTTCTGTTTTCAAATCACAATAATATCTACCACTTGTAGCAGTAAATTTTAAAACACAATAATCTG
>CAJTKB010000007.1 GCA_910576925.1 uncultured Bacilli bacterium
AGTTTTTGTTGCATTTACTTCTTCAAAGTTGCATTTACTTTTACATTTGAGCATTATTCAAATTTTACTATTAACAAAATAAAAAAGCTCAAATATAAAGAGCTTTAAAATTAAGCATTTCTCAAAAAGGCTATGTATCCACGGTAAGCTTCATAAACATCAATCTTACTAGATACTTCCCAAGGAGCATGCATACTAAGTATTCCAACACCACAATCAATTACTTTAACATTATAATTAGCAAGAATATAAGCAATAGTTCCCCCACCACCTATGTCAACCTTACCAAGTTCTGAAATTTGAAATGAAACATTATTCTCATCCATAATCCTTCTAATCTCACCAACATATTCAGCATCAGCATCATTACTACCACTTTTGCCACGACTACCAGTATATTTACAAAAAGCTAATCCTCCTCCTAAGAAAGACGAATTTCTTTTATCCATTACCTCTTTATATAAAGGATCATATCCAGCATTAACATCACTAGAAAGCATTTTAGAGTTTTTTAAACATCTTCTAACAGCAAGAGCTTCCCCTTCACCAAGGAGATTAGCAATTTCAGCTATAGCATTATCAAAGAAATGTGACTCCATACCAGTAGCACCAACGCTTCCGATCTCCTCTTTATCTACTAAAATACAGCTAAGAGTTTTATTGGGTATTTCATCTATTTCGAAAAATGCTTGAAGAGAAGTATAAGCACATATTCTATCATCTTGACCATAAGCCATAATCATACTACGATCAAAACCTAAATCTCTAGCACGTCCTGCTGGTACAATTTCTATTTCAGCTGATAAAAAGTCCTCTTCCTCTATATCATATTTATCCTTTAATATTTTTAAAATATTATTTTTTACTGCTTCATCTTTGCTATCATCAGCAAGCGGTATACTACCTATTAAAATATCAAGCCCTTCTCCTTCAATTAGACTTGAAGCTTTCTTATCCATTTGTTTTTGAGCAAGATGTGGAAGTAAATCTGTTATACAAAAGACTTCATCACCCTCATCTTCACCTATTTTTATTTCTACTTTAGAAAGATCTTTTTTTATAACTACTCCATGAAGTGCTAAAGGAAGAGTCACCCATTGATATTTTTTTATTCCACCATAATAATGAGTATCTAAATAGGAATATCCATCTTCCTCATATAATGGATTAGCTTTTAAATCAAGTCTTGGAGAATCTATATGAGCACCCAATATATTCATTCCATCACTTATCTTATTGTTTCCTATTATAAATAATGCAATAGATTTACCATTGTTATTTATATATATTTTATCTCCACCTTTCAAACTACCATTATTTTTTATTATTTCATCCAAATCCATAAAACCTTTTTCTTTAGCTCGTTTAATAATTTCTGTTACCGCTTCTCTTTCAGTTTTACAAGTATCTAAAAAATATTTATAATCTTCACATAATGCATAAACATCATTTAATTTATCTTTATCATACTTTTTCCATGCATTTTTCATATATATCATCCTTTCATATACTAGTATATACCAAAAAAAGAAAAAAACTAATATTTTTTTAGTTTTTCCTCATCTTACTAAGTAATTTATCTGTATCTTGACATTCTTTTATTTTCATAAACTCATATTCATAATCCATTGGCCAAGAACCCTCTAGAGTCTTTATTTTTCTATCTATATTTTCTTTTAATCTTTCATATTTTTTATGAATCTTTTCTATTTCACTTTCCAAATATTTTTTATCTTCTTCGTCATTAGTAACTGCTAATAAACTTTTTACTACCTCTATTTCTGATTTCTTTTCATCACTTTCAAAAAGTGCTATCAAACTATTTATTTCATCTAAACGTTCACAGTCAAAACCTTTCCCTATATAATACTCATATTTATCATAATTTCGTTTATAAAACTCTATTAACCCCATTTTTTCCTTAAATAATTTATCAGCATTCATAAAAAACTTTCTTATTCTACTTTCTTCGACATTAATTTTTAACAGTAATTCACCAATATAATGTTTTTCATCAAATGCACTAAGATCTATTATTTGCATATCATATAAATCAATATATTTTTTTAATTCTTTTCTTATTTCCATATA
The DNA here is from genome assembly GCA_910576925.1 of uncultured Bacilli bacterium. Lineage (GTDB taxonomy): Bacteria > Bacillota_I > Bacilli_A > RF39 > UBA660 > UBA2730. The sequence continues at coordinate 2,092 of CAJTKB010000007.1, forward strand.
TTCGCTTTCAGTTATAGTAGTTCTTATTATATTATTATTTTGTCCTTTTATATTATTATCTTGTCCTTTTTTAAAAATAAGAGTATTAGCATTATCTTTCTGCATTTTATTATAATCTTTATTTCTTTTAAAGAAATCACGTTTTAACTTTTTACTAATCATATCACAAAATTCTTTCTCAATGCCAATATTCTTAAAAGATAAAACAACTTGTTCTATATCATCCTCAGTATAAGAATCCATATTATTTAAATATTTATCATAAATCACTCTAGTATTTGCTACAAAGTAATCAAGATTTATATAACCAAGATTATTAACCATTAATAGTCTCTGATTATTCTTATCTGTCCTTATATTATTATAAGGATCATCTTTTGAAATCTGTATCTTTGTAAAGATACCAGCTTCAACATTTCTTTTCACAAGTTCAATAATTAAGATTGCCTTTTCATCATCAGTAAGTGGAGCTTTTTCCATTAAAAGTTTTTGTATTTCATAAAACGATATACAAATTCTACTAGAAAAGCCTCTATACAATTTGCCACAATAATCAAAACACCCTTTTATTTCATTTAACTGTTTAATTTTATTAAAATATAATTCTTTATTTTGATATGACATCTTTTTATTTGTGATATTCTCATTTAATAATTTAAGTTCATTATCAATTACTATTTTTCCTTTCTCAACACACCTCAAAAACTTATTAATTGTTTCTCTACTAATCATATCTCTAGTCAAAACATTCTTTATTTTATAGCAAAGCTCAGTATCTGTTCCTAAATTCCTAAAAGCTGAAATAATAGATTCTATATCTTTTTCTCCATAGCCTAATAAATTTTCAAAATACTTGTCTTCTATTACCTTAATACTGTTAGCTAAATTATTATCTCTATCAACTACTATAGATTCCATAAATTCCTCTTCCTCAGCATCAAGAGTATCTCCACTCCTATATTTATTTATTACATGCATTAATCTATCATTGTTTTCTACCTTACCTAATTTATCATCAACGATAATATTACCTACAAAATCTGATTTAAGCATAAAATATTCATCTTCTAAAATACCTGCTTCAATATTTCTTATTACCAAACTCATAATAACCTGAACTTGTTCCTCACTATTTAAATTTGTATAATGTAATAACATTTTAGAAATAAAATCAAAATCAAGACACATACTAACTAAACCATTAATTTCAATAGGTGGATATACAAAAATATTTTTAATATTATCTATTTCTCTTATAAGATTATTTTTTAAACTTTCATCATGCGCTAAAGATTCATCCAAATATTTTTTTAATTCACCTAAATTTTCAATAAATTTTTTTACACTTAAATTATCACTATAATCAACCATAATATTTCCCCGTTTCCTAATAATTCTATATTATTTAATATACTTTTTTAATTTTCTAAGTATCTCCATATATTTTCGAGTGATTAGTTTTTAAAAAATATTTATTTTCTCCTTTTATTTACATCTTGCAGATTATCTAAAATTTGTTACAGAATCACATAAATATAATACTCAAAAAATGTGCTTATTTAAAATAAACTTATACCCCTCAAAAATATTTATTACTATACTATATTTCTAATAAAAAGTAAAGGAAAATTTTACTAATAAGTTCAACTTTTATTTTAACAATAAAATATTGTTATTAAGGTAGATAAATTAAACTAAAAACAGTTTTAATAAACCTTTAGCTCTTCTTAATATATTTTTTGTATTGCTCTTCTACAATCTTAGAAAAACCATAACTTCTAAATTCAGTTAATTCTTCTAGTAAAAATAATATATCTTTTTTAAATAATTTATTCTTTCGCTTCATAATAAGGTTCGAAAATTCCACTCTTTGGGCTTCATTTAAATATAAATAAATATCACTCAGAACTTGACCATATATATAATTAATTGTATCCATATCTTTAGTTGCCAAGATAGTAGATTTATCTTTTTTCATAATATCAGAAAGCTCATTAATACCCTCAAATAAATGGCCATAATCTTCTATAAAAATCTTATTAATATCTTCATAATACATAGGATCTTTTTCTATTAACCAACTTAAATATTTTTTTCTTTCTATTAGTGGATGCACATACTTAAAATTATCAAAATATAAATAACTATATAAATCCTTAGAACCACAAGACTCTAGATTTGTTTTATTAGCTAACTGTTCTAAGCAAAAAACTATATCAGCTGTAGTAGCAACATTTTCTCTATTCTCTACAAAAATATAATTATTATTTAATAAAGGAGAACTGATATTTTTATCAAAGTAAGAGCCAGTCTTACTTGATATACAAAGATTTTTGTCAATACCTGTAAATAAAGAATATTTATAAAGTGGTTGACAAGTCATATAATATTCTCTAAGTAATGAAAACATAGATCTATTGTCCAATACAACATTACTTTTATTTTTAACATTATCATTAACTAAAATTTTATTTTCTAAGATTGTTTTTATTCCTAAAAACAGCTCATACAGTTCAAAATAAGAATTTTTAAAATTACTAAAATTCTTTTTTTGTAATTCATATTTTTTTATAAGTGCAAATTTTAAGAATTCACTATTATTATAAAAAGCTTCTGTATCTAAATAATCTTTTAATAATTCAGTAGATTCATATAAATTAAGAATCTTTCCTGTAGTATGTAATTTATTAAGTTCAAAAGACCCCTTAACAAGATCATTTTTAATTTTATTAATATTGTCTTTAAATATTTCCATATGATCCTCCATAATATTTATATTTTATATTTTATATTTTATATTGCATCTTTTAATGTTTTAACATGTTCCTTTAAATCTCTTTTAAAAAACTTATAAGTTGTTCTAACAAGTAAGTATACTGGAAGAGAGGCAATAATACCAAACATTCCAGCAAGAGTTCCTCCAACACTAACAGCCATAATAGTAATTAAAGGATTAACGTTATTAGTTTTACCATATACTTTAGGCGAAATTAAATATCCATCAAGCTGAGGAAAAACTAAGCAAATAATTAATGTTCCAATAAATGTATATTTAGTAGTAACACTAGCAAGTATTAAAGCTATTATATTAGTAATTAAGCCTCCAAAATATGGAATAACAGTAGTTATACAAGCAAGAAGTCCCAAAATAAGCCAATTTGGATGATCCACTATTCTAAATAATAATGAATATTCAATAAACTGTATTATCATAAATATAACAAGACCTTTTATATAATTCCCTATTTCTGTATCTAGACATTTTACATATTTATAACTTCTTTTTCCAATACCAATAAGAAATTTCTCTAACCCTCTTCTAATACTATCCATATAAGCTAAAAAGTAAATCATAGAAACAAAACCAACAACCATATTTCCAAGTATTCCAACTGATTTAGAAATAAAATTATATGCCCCATCGGTAATAATTTTACCTATATTTTTAGTTGCAACATCAATATATTTAAAAATATCTACTTCAACAGCTCCTAAATTAAGATCGAATTTATCACTAATAATATCCGAAGCTTCTCCTAGATTATTTGCAAGAGAACCCAACTGCTCATAAATAAGAGGTAAAACACTAATTCCAATAAATACAATAAATAGTACAATAAATAACGTTACTATAGTAACACTAAGCCATTTAGGAAGGCCCTTATTCTCTAAAAATTTCACTACAGGAGTTAGTGCATAGGCAATAGTAAAAGCTATCAAAAATGGAAATACAATACTTATTATTTCTCCTAAAAGCTGATACCAAGTTCCTAAATTTGTAACAGTAATATATAAAAGTAACATAAGCGCTGTTAAGTTAATTAATTTATAATTAAATTTATTTTCTTTCACAAAAATCACCTTTCCAATAAAATTGTTGTTGGACCAATATTGGTTAAACTAACTTCCATATCGCTTCCAAATTTACCCGATTCCACTTTAACATATTCACTTAATTTTTTATTAAACAAAAGATACAGCTCTTCACTAAATTCACCTGCTAAAGCATCTTTATAACTAGGCCTATTTCCTTTTTTAGTATCAGCATATAAAGTAAATTGAGAAACTGAAAGTATATCTCCACCATAATCTAAGATAGACTTATTCATAACACCAAATTCATCTGGAAATATTCTTAAATTTACAACTTTCTTGACCATATACTCTATTTTTTCTAAATTATCTCCTTCACAAAAGCCTACTAATAATACTAATCCTTTGTCAATTTCTCCACTAAGATTGCCATTAACTAAAACCTTTGCTTTACCACTTCTTTGAACTAAAACTTTCATTACCTAATCAACCTCTCAACTTCTGTTATGTAACTTTCCTTTTTCAGTTCTAAAAACATCTTATCAAGCTGCTTTATACTTGTAACATAACAACTTACATTATACTCAAGTCCTTCATCTTGATACATATTATAGATAGAATCAATAGAAATTCCAAGTTTACTAGCCTTTCCTACAATATCCGCAATATGATTTTCTTGAGAATTAGAATATATAAGTATCATAGATAAATATTTAGTATTATTAGAATTATCATTCCATTTAACTTCTACTGTTCTATTATCAAGCATTGATAAGTTATGACAAGTTGTTCTATGAATACTTATTCCATTACCTTTAGTAATATACCCTATTACTTCATCGCCATATACAGGATTACAACAATTAGCAATGTTTACTTTTACTTTATTAATTCCAGAAACAATAATTGAAGCATCTCCCTTAGTTATAGTTACTTTTTTTGGTACGCTTTCTTCTTCCTTGGGCTTATCTATAACATTGATAACAGAATTAGGAGCATCTTTTCCATTACCTACTTCAAGATAAATTTCTTCAAGACTTCCCACTTTAAATTCCTTGAATATTTTTTTACAATTTTCTTCATTAAAAAAGCCATTAATTGCAAGTTTTCTTTTACGGAGCTCCTTCTCTAGTAATTCTCGACCACGTTCAACATATATATCTCTTTCGTTTCTTGTAAAATAACTTTTTATCTTATTACGCACAGCAGTAGATTTAACGATATTTATCCATTCTTTAGAAGGACTTGATGATTTATTAGTAATAATTTTTACAATATCATTATCTTGAAGTTCATAGTCAAGTGGCTGAATAGAATTATTTACAAGAGCACCAACAGTAGTTTCACCAACTCTAGTATGTATTTTATAAGCAAAATCAAGAGGAGTAGCAGCAGTAGGAAGTTCTATAACATCTCCTTTTGGAGTAAAACAATATATATTATTATTCAACACCTCATTTTTAACACTATTAACAAAATCTTCACTGCTCATTCCATCATTAGATAGATCAATAATAGATTTAAAAAACTGAAGTTTTTGCTCAGTGGCTGTTTGAAGAGAAGCAGCACCATCCTTATTTTCCTTATAAGACCAATGAGAAGCTACTCCATTTTCAGCAATAGCATCCATTTCATGAGTTCTAATTTGTATTTCAAATAAAAGTCCATCTATCCCAAATACAGTTGTATGAAGAGACTGATACATATTAGGTTTCGGCATTGCTATATAGTCTTTAAATCTTCTAGGCATCGGCCTATACTTAGCATGAATTAAACCAAGAACCAAGTAACATTCTTGTTTTGTATTAACAAGTATTCTCATAGCAAGTAAATCATAGATTTCACTAAACTTTTTACCCTTATCAAGTTTATTATAAATACTATATATACTCTTACTTCTTCCTTTCATCTCAAAACTAATATTATGTTCCGTAAGAATATTTTTAACCTCATCCATCATTGAAGAAACAGCATTATCTCTCTCAAGTTTTGTTTTGTTAAGTTTTTCAGCAATATCATAAAAAACATCTGGTTTCAAATAACGAAGAGCAAGATCTTCAAGTTCACTCTTAATTTTATGTATTCCCAAATGATGTGCAAGCGGTGCTAAAATTTCCATTGATTCATTAGCTTTTTTTATCTGTTTCTCTTTAGGTAAAGCCCAAAGTGTACGCATATTATGTAATCTATCAGCAAGTTTTACAATAATAACACGTACATCTTCACTCATTCCAATAATTATTTTTTTATAATATTCAATTAAATATTCATTCTCCGTAGAGAAATGTAGTTTAGCCAGTTTTGTAACACCATCTACTAAATTAGTTACAGTCTTTCCAACTACTTTTTCCATTTCTTCTTCTGTACAATCACAATCTTCTAAAACATCGTGTAGTAATCCCGCTTGCAACGTTTCACTGTCAGCATGAATCTCAGTTAGTATTTTAGCAACGTTTAAAGGATGAATTATATAAGGCTCACCTGATTTTCGATATTGCCTTTCATGTTTCTTAGCTGCCAAAGAATATGCTCTTTCGATATTTGAAAGCTCATCTTTATCAGTAATATATACTTTTATACATTTTAATACATCCTCAAATGTAATTGTATCTTTAGTATGTGCCATAATATCATCCCTTCATATCTATTTTAACAATTAATACCTTTAATCATCTTTTCAGAAACTTCTTCTCTCGATTTTGACTTCTTTTCGCTTTTTTCTTTGCCTATATCTTTCTTTTCTATTAATAGGAATATAATAGTAGCAATAAATATTGAAGAATATGTACCAGAAATAAGTCCAATTAACATTGCTATATTAAAATTAAGTATTTCTTTGCTTCCCAAAATTATTAAAGCAACTACTGGAATAACTGTTGTAAGAGAAGTATATATAGTCCTTGTAAAAGTCTCTCTTATACTATCATTAGCAACCTGAACTAATTTATCTTTATTTAACTTTTTCTTTTCAACTTTAGATAAATTTTCTCTTATTCTATCGAACAAAACAATAGTATCATTTATTGAATAACCGATAATTGCTAATATTGCAGCAATAAACATAGAACTAACTTCAAGTCTTGCAAAACTAAACACTGCAAATATCACTAATATATCATGAATAAGTGCTACAACTCCACCAATAGCATAACTAAACTTAAATCTTAAAGAAATATAAATAACTATTCCTACTATAGCAAGAATTACAGAAATAATTGCATTCTTTAAAAGTTCCTGTTTTACAATATTACTAACAACTCCTATATCTACTTTAGCATCATATTTATCTATAAAATATTTTTTTACATTTTCTATTTCTGTAGCATCCAAGACATTTTTAACAATAATATTTGTTGTAGTATTATTTATTTCAATATCACTTATATCAAGTGAAAGATCCTTAATATCCTTTTCTATTTCATTTTTATTTAATTTTTTATCAGTAACTAAGCTAATATCGCTACCTGCCTTAAAATCAACTCCAAGATTAAAACCACTATCTTTAATAAAGAATATTCCTCCAATAAGTATGATTATAATGGAAAAAGCAATAAATAACTTAGAAAATTTTAAGAAATCCACCTTTTTGAATGGTACTACTCTAGCACTCTCACCACGAGATACTTCAGGTATATCTTTATCTTTTACATTAATAAATAAGTTAGTTTTATTATCAAAATAACCTGTTTTAATTAGTGATTTCAATATAGTTCTTGTAATTATAACCATTGAAAATATCGTTACAAATATTGTAATCAAAAGCATTGTAGCAAAACCTTTAACACTACTTTCTCCAAACATAAACATAATTACAGCTACAAGAAGAGTCGTGATATTACTATCAAATATAGATGATGCACTTTCATGAGTTCCCATTTTAAATGCTGTTTCCAAGCTTCTTCCTTGATATAATTCCTCTTTTATACGAGTATATGTTATTACATTAGCATCCACAGCCATTCCAATACCAAGAACAAGAGCGGCAATTCCAGGAAGAGTTAATACTCCTCCAACTAACCAAAATATAAAGAATACTAATAATGTATATAAAAGCATAGCAAATGAGAAAACAAATCCAGATAAATGATATAAAATTACTAGTATAACCATAATAACTGCTACACCAATAATACCTGCTAAAAGAGTCTTATTTAATGTATCATCACCAAAACTTGCTGCTACTGTTTTACTTGATATTTCTGTAAGTTTTGATGGAAGACTTCCCGAATTAATCAAATCAACTAAATTGTTAACTTCTTCTTCTGTAAAGTTTCCTTGAATTATAACATCACTAGCAAAACCTTGAGATACTGTAGCAGCACTTAAACACTTACTACCACTACTTCCACAAGAAGACTTTTCATTTTCATAGCTATCTCCTTCTTCATAATCAAGCCAAATAACTATCATATTAGAATCATAGTCTTTAACTTTATTGGTAACAGCATAAAATTTATCTTTATTTTTAACACTTAAAAGTACAGCTGGTCTACCAGATGAATCTGTAGTAACTTTAGCTCCTCCGCTTTTCAAAACATCGCTTGTCATTAAAAGATTATTCTCTGTATCTCTAAAAGATAAAGTAGCAACAGTTGATAATTGCTTACGTGCTTCATCCTCATCCTGTACTCCAGCAAGCTTTACTCTAATTTTATTGTCACCTTCTATTACGATTTCAGGCTCACTTACACCAAGACTATCTATTCTCTTACTTAATGTTTTATATGTACTATTCATTTTATCACTAGTCATCTTTGAGCCATCAATTGATTTAACTTCATATAAAACTTCAAATCCTCCTTGTAAATCTAAACCAAATTTTAAATTTTTAAATAATGGGCTAAAACAAAAACAAATACCTACTGTTAAAATAACTAATAAAGTAAGTGTTCTAATAGTTTTTCCCCTACTCTTATTCATATTTTTTTCCTCTTTCATTTTTACACCTCATTCACTTAACTAAAATCATTATACCTAAAAATATCAAAAAAGTAAAAAAAAATGCTAAAAAAGTCCCAAAAATTACGTTTTATATTAACATAGTACTCAAATTAATTTACTTTAATACTTATATCTTCGTTATTATCTATTTTCCTAAATTGATTATCTATTATAGAATATAAATACATCGAAATATTTTTTTTAGTTAAAGTCTTCAAATATTTCATATATCCATTTAACTGCCTATTATAATTATTATCTATTATACCTTTTAATTTATAATCAATAATTATAATTTCTTTATCATTTTCTATAAGTAAATCAATTATACCATGAAGTCTTTCCCCATTATCATAATAAATAAATTCATATTCCTTATAAAAATTAAAATTCAAATTATCTTTAATAATACTACTATTTAAAAATTTTTCTATTTTTTTCTTGATAAACATATTATCTATATTTAAAAGATTAGGCTTTTTAAAATCAATCTGTTCTAATATTTTATGAATTTTAGTTCCTAGTTCTAACAAGTCACTTTCTTCTTTAGTTATAGTATTATGTGCTTTTTTAGAAAATCTACTATCTATTACTAATTCTTTCTCAAAACGAGCCTCTTCTACTTTGATAACATCATCTGTCAACTTATCTATACTACTAGTTTTTATTCTATATAAATAGTTTTTAGAATAATTTTTTATTTCTGTTTGAACAATATATTTATCTAACTTATACCAGATACTTTTCAAAATACTATAAAATGAATTATAGCTTCTTCTAGTATCATAATCAACTATTTCAGAAAAACTAGATTTATCTTCTAAAACTTCTGGACATACAATAATAAGTTTTTCTTTACAACGAGTTAAAGCTACATAAAATAGACGAATACGTTCACTTATTTCTTCTACTGTATCAAACATTTTATAAAGTGTTTTTTTAATAGTATCCTTGCTTTCCTCTTCTATATCTGGAAGTATTATCCCATATTTGTTACTAAAATTAATCTTTTCTTTTTGATCCTTCATATTAAATTTATTTTCTAAATCAGCAAAATAACAAATTGGAAACTCTAATCCCTTAGATTTATGAATACTCATAATTTTTACAGAATTATCTACATCGACACTATTGTCATATTTTATATCATATGTATTTTCAACTACTTGATCTAAATAATCCATAAAGCTAGTTATATCCTCTTTCATAAGACAATCTATCAAATTATCCAAATATTCAATACATTTTTCATGCTTTTCTATATCAGTAGTTGTAAGTATCTTCTCATAATAATTATATTTATCTAATATTAATCTATATAAATCTTTCAAAGGTAAAACATCTATTTGTTCTTTTATACTATAAGCAATATTTACTATTTCCGTATCAGAAAACGAATTGTCAACAAATATTTTATAAATATCGTTATCACTATATCTAAATAGAAAACTTCTTGCAATCGATAAAAAACTATATCTAAATTCTTCTGAAAAATCATCATTATAGATAAATAAAACTAGTTTAAATAAATTATAGATCACTAAAAAATCATCTGTATCATTAATTTTTTCTTCACGATAGACAGTAAGAGGAATATTCATATATTCAAATATCTTTTTATATAAATCAAAGTTTTTCTTTTTATCAAGCAAAATTACAAAATCATCAAAATTAGCTTTTCTAATTATCTTCTTATTCTTATCAAATATTAAATATCCATCATCTATTTTTTTCTTAATATCTTCTGCTATTATAAAAGCCTCTTGTTCAGTATGAGTTTTATCCTTTTCTTCTTTATAAGTATTAATTACTAAATTATAATCTTGATTAGTTTTTCCTTCTTTATTATAACTATCATTCCCAAAAATAGCTTTATGGTCTTTCCTATAATCAGCTCCTCCAATATAATCATCCATAATGTTTTCAAAAAGCATATTTATATTATAAATAACTTCTTCTCTACTTCTAAAATTTCTTACTAAATCTATTTTTCTACCTTTAGTTTTGTCTTTATTGTATGTATCATATTTTTCTTTAAAAATATATGGATTAGCATTTCTAAAACGATAAATTGATTGTTTTATATCACCAACCATATAAACATTATTATTACTAATAAATGAAATAAAAAGTTCTTGATTATCACTAGTATCCTGATATTCATCTATTAGTATTTCTTCAAATGAATTTTTAATATCTTCTCTAACACTTTTATTTTCTTTTACTAATTTAATTGCTAAATGACTAATATCATTAAAATCATACAACTCTTCTGCCCTTTTATAGTCTCTATTTTTTATATCAAGACTCATTAATATTTCCACTAATATAGAAGTATCATCATAAGTTTTTTTTATTTCATTTAACATCTCATCTTCAGTATCATAAGAGCATAATTTGATAAGTTCATTTTTTGATTGTTTTAAATTTTCATTTACTTTTTTAGCCTCATCAGAATAGCCATTTGAGCGCGGAAGAGATAAAGTTTTTATATTTTTTGAAATGTCTTCATACGTCTTACTATTAACTAAAGATGTTGTACTATCTACTAAATTATTAAGCTTATTATCTTCTAAATAAGAAGAAAGTTCTTCTATTAAATCTTTAAATCTAGCAAATTCCTTAAAAACATTTTCTTGATATTCTAGAACAAGAGATGTTAAAGTTTTTTCACTATAATATGTATCCATATAATCTTCTAAAAATTCATATCTATCATATTTAAGATCTAACTTATCAGAAAGTTTTATTATTAAATCTTTAAGTTCTCTATCATCTTTTAAAGAAAATTTACAAACCAAGTTTTTAAATTTTTCAAGTCCTTCTTTATAATACTCATCCATTATTTCATCAAGTAAATCCCTTTTAATAATATTTAATAATACAGTATCACTTATTTTAATATCTCTATTTATCCCTAAAATATAATGATACTTCTTTACAACTGATAAGCTATAGCTATCGAATGTTGTTATATATGCTCCATCTATTAATTGAGCTTCACTATCTAGATTATTTTCTATAAGCTTGTCCTTAATTCTATCTTTCATTTCTTTAGCTGCTGCTTTAGTAAAAGTTAAGACTAATAATTCATTTATATGAGTACCTTCTTTTACTTTTCTTAAAACTCTTTCAGAAAGTACAGCAGTCTTTCCACTTCCAGCTCCAGCTGATACTATAACATTACTACCTTCTATATTAATTGCTTCTTCCTGTTCGACAGTCCACTTACTCGCCACAATAATCCCCTCCTAAAAAGCTCAAATCTTCTTGTTTTTCTAAATTTATATAATCTTCTTCCGTTCTATAACATAAGTCTTTATATTTACAATAAGTACAACTTACATCATTAAAGTTTATTTTTTTAGGATTTATTTTAAAATCTCCATTTAATATATCATTTAAAGTTTTATAAATAATTTTTTCAGTATAATCTATAATATCTTTCTCTTCTTCTCTAGTCAAAAGTTTAGTATATTTATAAAAACCATTAGAACCAACTTTCATACCACGAATCATCTTGCTAGATATATACTCTTTATCAAATGATTCTAAAACTTCTTCATCATCAGTCGAATATCCAACAAGCTTCATTTCATCCCTTATCTTATCAAAATAGTCTTTTTTATCATCTTTTCTAACACTTCCAACTAAAACTTTTTGAAAATACATTCCAGCAAGTTTAGGATTTTTAAATACTTTTCCCTTTTCTATTAAATATAAATATGTTGCAAGTTGCATACCAAGTCCATATTTCATATTACAAAGATTAGCATCATATCCTCCAGTCTTATAATCTACTATGGCATAATTATCATTTTTATAGATAATCTTATCTATTTTGCCCGAGAAATAAGCTGGCTTTTTACTACATTCTAAGAAAATAGAAATATTTTTTTCACAAAAACTATCTTTAAATGTAGAATACATTTTTTGTTCCTTAATCACTTCAATAGCATCTTTCAAATTTCTTTTTAATTTTTCTAAAAAAAATTCTTCCTTTATTTGCAAACATTTATCATTCAAATACTCAGTCCAAACATCTTCAAAAGAAAAATCAGGAAACTCACTTTTTTCCAAAATATAATGAAATAAATTACCAATAAGCGTTTTAAAGTTTTCCTGAAAAGGATCCAATTTTAAAATATAATTAACATAATATTTAAATTTACATTCATTATAAGAATTCATACTAGTATATGATAGCCCTATCTTATTGAGAGAATTTAAGAATATACTATCATCTATTTTAGTGAAAATATTACTATAAGAATCATATGTTAGTTCATTTTTATAAGTTTTATACAAAGCTTTTAAATACTCATTTTCTTCACCATATTTATAATAATTATCCAAATATATTGATAATAGTCTTTTATTATATTTATTAGAATAATTGTAATTATCTTTTTTATATTTATAAACCTTCATATTATACTCTTTAATTAGACTACTTGGATAAAACTTATCTTTAAAACTAGTTAGTTTATAACTAATAGTCAAATTCTTAATATTTGTTAAATAAGCAATTACTACTTCCTTTTCACGGATATTTTTATATGATGTAGAATACATTTCTACTTCTTTCTTTTCAATATCTGTTAGATAATCTTCATCTTTATACATTATTGGAAGTGCTAAATCATTAAAATTAACGACAAATACATATTCATCGTCTAAAAAATCTCTATCAAATAAACCACAAGTTTGAATACATTCACTATAACTATCATAATCTATATAAGTATTTTTTAGCTCCTCTAATAGAAATTCATCATAATAGTTAGAATTTTCTATATCAACTAATTTATTTTTTATATCAATTATCTTATTTACAATAGATTCATTATTAGAAGTTACTTCAGGAATAGTTTTATTATTTAAATACTTTTTCACAATCACAGTAGATAAAATACTATTTTTAGCATCAGTATTAATTGAAATACCAAGACATTTACTATATCTATCAAGATTATATAAATATTCATCACTAATATTTACTATAAATATTTTATTAAGAGAAACACCACTTTTATATAATTTTATAATATTTTCAAAAACAAAATCAATTTCATCAAGAACACTGTTAGCCTCTGTCACAAATAATTCTTTATCTACTACATTTTTATTTATAATCTCAGCACCCATACCATTGAAAATATCAATTATATATTTTTCAAGTTTTGGATAGTTTATTATTTTTATATTTTTACGTTTTAGATATTCTTTAAAATTATAATTAAACTCTAATAAATGATTATCTATAAGATCTTTTTTCATTTTCTGTAAAAATAATAACTTTTTACTATTATATTTTTTATTTATATCTATACTATATAAATTTTCTAAATATATTTTACTAATATTTATATTAGTATTATAATTATCCATTATATAAGAAATAGTTCTATTATCATAACTATAAAAATAATTACTAATAAATTCATTAATATCCATAAGTTTAATATTAACAAGTTTTTTACTGTTATTAACTTTTTCTAATATATTAATTTTTGTACTATTTGGACATATAATTAACAATTCGTCTTGCATATTATCACCTATAAATAATATATCATTTTTTCTAAAAACAAAAAAGAAGAATTATTCTTCTTCATTCTTTCTTGCTCTTTTTTCTTCTCTTGTCTCAACTACTTTAGTACTTTTATAGTTACCACATTTTGCACAAACTCTATGTGGTTTAATTACTTCACCACAATTTGGACATTTTGTAACACCAGGAAGTTCCATAGCATTATGTGCTCTTCTCATTCTTTTTCTTGTTTTTGAAACTTTACGGAATGGTACAGCAAATAATTGAATATTTAAAGTCATCATTTTATCACTCCTCTCCATACTCTTTTAATATTTCATTAAAAGGATTATTTTTATGAGTATCTTCATCACTCACTAATTTCCATCCATCACCTTGAAATTTACTAAAATCTTCAACTGTAGTAAATTTTAGGGGAACCTCTAATACAATATTCTCCCACAAAAGTTCTAAAATATCAATAGTATTTGGACAATTTCCCAAAATTTCTGTTAAAGAATCTTCTATTTTGAAGGAAAATGGATAATTAACTTCTTCATTACTAATAGAATCCAATAATACCATTTCACCATTTACATCTAAATTAACTATATCATCATCTTCAGTACTTCTCTTTATATAACCTGCTACATGTATAAAATTAAATCCTTGTATATCTGTATTCTCATAAAAATCTTTTTCGAATACAATATCTTCATCTATAACAACACTTTCTATAGTATTACTATGAAGAAGACTTAAATCTATAATTTTATTCACTATCATCACCAATATAATTATATAAAAAAAGAAAAGTAAAATCAATAAATTAAACTCTAATAAAAGTCAAATCTAAATTTTAATTAACTTTGCCTTATCATTATTTTTTTTATATATTAACGCCTCATCCAGAAAATAATTCATTATTTTTCTAGCATTTTCATCATAATCAATCATTTTTTCTGGATGCCATTGAACACCTAAAACAAATCTCTTTTCTCTCATTTCAAGAGACTCAATAACACCATCTTCTGATTTTGCAACAACATCAAATAGTTTATTTTCAAATGCTTGCATCTTATGATAACTATTTACATTAATCTCACTTTTCCCAACAATCTTATATAAAAGGGAATTCTTTTCGATAGTTACTTTATGACAGTATTTTTTATCAAGATCGCAATGAACTATGTTTGAATTTATTTTTTCAATTTTAAAGTCTTTCTTATAATTAGACATAATTTGCATACCTAAACAGACCCCAAGAACTGGCATATTCTTTTTTAAAGCTAAATCTAAAACAAATAAATCATATTTTGAATATTTTATTCCTCCTGGCAAGAACAAACCATCACACATATTTAACCAATAACTAATACTATCAAAATCACTATCATTTATTTCAGAAAAATCATTCCATCTTGTTTTAAAATAATCTATATCTTTAGGTGGGCATAAAAGTAGAGGCTCTCCCCCAGATCTTATAATAGCACGTCTAACTCCATCATAAACATATTGAATTGATCGATTATCATCAAGTTCATCAGAGCGCATCATAATACCAATAATAGGCTTTTTCATTAGAATTGTACCCTTTCAAAAATATAATTCTCTAATTCATCTATGTTTAAAGTTATTTGCTCCATAGTGTCACGATCTCTAACTGTAACAGCATTATTACTTAATGTATTATCATCTATTGTGATAGCAAATGGAGTACCTATTGCATCACTTCTTCTATAACGTTTTCCAATACTACCAGTCTCATCATAGCTAGTCATAAATATTCTAGATAGTCTTTCATAAATTTCTAAAGCTTTTTCCCCATGATACTTTTTATTAAGTGGTAATACCACCGCTTTATAAGGAGCTAAAAAAGGAATAAATTTCATAACTTCTCTAGTTTCTCCATTTTCTAATACTTCTTCATTATAAGCATTATCCAAAATTGCAAGAGTTAATCGGTCACACCCAACAGTTGATTCTATTATATATGGAATATATTTTTCATTTGTTTCAGGATCTAAGTATTGCTGTGAAGTTTTAGAATATTCTTCATGACGAGATAAATCATAATTAGTACGATTATGAGTACCATTTACTTCACCCCAACCAAAACTAAATTTATATTCTATATCACAAGCTTCTTTAGCATAATGTGCAAGTTTTTCATGATCATGATATCTAAGTTTATTATCAGAAAGACCTAAATCCTCAAAATATTTCTTAGCATAATCTTTAAAATAATTATAAATTTCACTATCAGTTCCTTCTTTACAAAATGTTTGATATTCCATCTGTTCAAACTCTATTGTTCTAAATGTAAAATTTCCTGGTGTTATTTCATTTCTAAAAGCTTTTCCAATTTGAGCAATACTAAATGGTAACTTCGCACGCATTGTTCTTTGTACATTTAAAAAGTTAACATATTCTCCTTGAGCATTTTCTGGGCGTAAATAAACTTTATTTTTTCCATCTTCGGTTACACCTCTATGAGTTTCAAACATCAAATTAAATTGCCTAATATCTGTAAAATTACTCTTACCGCAATTAGAACAAGGTACTTTATTTTCTTTTATATAAGAAAGCATTTCTTCTTGAGTCATACCATCTGCATTCGCATTTTCATCAAAATCATCAATTAAATTGTCAGCACGATGTCTTACCTTACACTCCTTACAATCTATTAGTGGATCAGAAAAACTTGATACATGTCCACTTGCTTCCCATACTTTAGGATGCATAAGTATTGCGGCATCCACTTCATAAGCATTCGGTCTTTCTTGAACAAATCTCTTTCTCCAAGAATCTTTTATATTATTTTTAAGTCTAGCTCCAAGAGGACCATAATCCCAAGTATTAGCAAGACCTCCATATATTTCACTTCCTTGAAATATAAATCCATATTGCTTACAATAAGCTACTAATTTTTCCATCGTCAAATTTTCCATTTTATTTCCTCCATTAAACATAAAAAGATTCTAATAGATATTTAAGGACGAGTTTACCCGCGGTTCCACCTTATTTATTCTAAAAGAATCTCTCTTTAATTATATAGCTAGAAGTTTCCAAGCTTCATCATCACTTTTCATAAATATTATACTACAAGATATTTTAGTTTGCAATAATCATAATATACTTTTATATGACAAAATAGAAGTTATTTCGTATAACTTCTATTATCATTTGTTAAATCTCTAACATATTTATTCTCAAGCTTTTCATTTAATTCCATACTTATTTCATTCCAAGCATTATCTACCATTTCCTTACCATAAGCACCTACTAATAATCTACGATAATTAGACAAATCACTTTCTAAATTATTCTTATCCTCTATATATTGTGATATTGAATAATTATCATTAAGAGAAGCAATTTCTACTCCAAATTCATCATTTAAATTTTGATATTTTTGATCAAAATCACTTAAACTTTTACCATAAAAGTTTTCATACTTTTCCTTAAGTGTTTCTTTTAACACAGAAACAAATCTTGGATATGAACTATAATTTTCTTCTATCTTTTTATATTCATTACGATATTCATTTATCATATATTCAGTTTCTAGTTCACTAATCTTTGTTTTATAATAAAGTGTTAACTCATTTTTAATACCTTCAAATTCTAATATGTTATACTGACTATCCAAATTATTAACTCTTGTCAGATAATCTAATATAGCACCTCTTATTTCTTCCTTGCATTCGTCGTATTTATCTTCAATAGCAAGTTCATCATTTTGACATAAATTAACATCTGCTTCTATACCATTATGTTTTTCCACAGGTTGGCCATCAAATAAAATACCAGATATCCCACAATAGTTGCCAAGTTTTTCATGAGAGCCACTAAACCTTACTATCATTTTTCTTAGATTACCTGTAGAGCTAGATAATTTTTTAGGAACTGCATCATCATTAATAAACTGTAAATTTTTAAAACTAACAGGATCAATATCATAACGAGCTCTTTTATCTACTACAGTAGGTAATTTTTCTTTAGCATCTTCAATTTTATTATCTCCTAAAATATATTCACTTTTTTCTTCTTTAGTTAAATTTAAATTATCTACATTTAATTTATCATCATTTGTATTAACTTCATTCGAATATTTATTCAATTTTTTCTCTTTTTTAATAATCCATAAGTGAAAACATTCAGGTTTTAGCATTTTCTTTCTATTAATCCAACTATACTTTTCTAATTTTTCTTTTACACTGCTAGATAATTTTTTTTGATTCTCATTTAAAACTCTTATATATTCTTCCTGCTCTCTTAATAGATCATTTAAAATATCTTCTGGACCAAAACATCTATTAATTGCAACTTCATTTATTTTATAATTATCCATATTTTCTTTAATAATTCTTTTTATCTTGAAATATTCATTTAAAGCAAGATTATATTTTTCTTGTGCTTCCCTTCTTTTAGCTCTTTTCTTTTTGCTAATAGCAAATAAAGGCTTTCTAGAACCATATTTCTTTCTATTATTTTTTCTTTTTTCCAATTTTTCTTTTAAATAATTAAATAATTTCATCATATTTTCCCCCTTCTTTAATGAGCATATTATAGCACAAAGAAGATTGAAAAGCAAGAAAAAACGTATTTTTTTATTTTTATTCAGTCCAAATCGAAAAAGAATTTATTTAAAGAACTAAATTTCCCTTAATACAATAATACAACTAATTATAATAATATATAAAGAAATTTAAATATGCTGCAAAGAAAAGCCAAAGTAAATAAGGAATGTTTATATAGGAAGCTATCTTTCTAATTTTATAAAACTTATATAACATTATTAAAACCAATATAATAAGGAAAACAATCCAAATAAAAGCAAATAGAAACCATTTAAAATAGAAAAAAATAGGAGTCCACAAAGAATTAACAATCAGTTGTATAAAATAAACTATAATTGCACTTTTCTTTCTTTCATCTCTACTCTCGAGTATAAGATACAAGCTAATACCCATAATTAAATACAAAATACTCCATACTATAGGAAATACTATAGCAGGTAAATCAAAAGGTTTTATCAAATCCTTATAAAAATTATTATCTGTCGTAAAAGCAAATATACTTCCTATTAAAAATGTAATAACAATACAAAATATAAGTTTCTTATAATTAATCTTCATCCTATCACCATTATAAGTTTATGACATATTTGAAAAATTATACTCTATTTACCTACTTTAATAAGATCAGAATAAAGCTTATTTGCATAAGAAAAATCTGCTATTTGGAAAAAATTATCTAAGTACTTTTCTTTATCATTTTCATAATTTATATAATAGGCATGTTCCCATAAATCAACAGTGAACAAAGGAATATTCCCTTCAAATAATGGACTATTTTGATTTTCTCTATTTCTAAGAACTAAATTATTTTTATCATACTCTAAAAAAGTATAGCCACTACCCTTTAATTTCATAGCAAAAGAAATATACTCTTTTATAAACTCATCAATTGAACCATATTTTTCTATTAAGTCTTTCTTTAAAAGGTCAGATATTTCTTCCCTTTTCTCTCCCATACATTTAAAATATAAGTTATGATTTAACACTCCACCTAAATTAAATAATATATCATCTATATTCTTAAATTTATAATCATTAATATTTTTAGCAAGTTCTTCTAAACTAATAGAAAAATCAAAATTATTTTCTTTAAGCAGTCTATTTAAATTTGCTAAGTACTTTTTTGCATGTTTATTATAGTGAAGCCCTATAGTATGTGTATCTATAAAAGGTTCTAAATCTTGATACAAATAATTAAGCTCATCCAATTTATACATAAAAAACACCTCCACTTAATTATAGATATTAAATCTTGATTTTATTATTAAAAATTTATCTCTTACTATCAATTTTCTGAAGTTCAAATCTATCCTTTTGACCATTAATATTTACTTCATCAATAAATAAATCATAAGGTCTAACCCATAAAGGCGAATCTTCATATAGTCCTCTATAAACGATCATTTTTTCTCCAGTTTCACTATGAGTTGCAATATCTTCAACTATATAATAATCCCCTTTATAATGTTTATAAATTCCTTTTACTACTACTTCCATAACAACATCCTCCAAATATATTATACTATTTATTTTAAATAATAAAACTAGTTTCGTCAATAAAATTATAATCAGTTTTATATTTTAATTCACGAACAAGTTTAAACATAGCCTCATCCTTTTTCTTAGCTTCTATCATAATATCAATATCTATATTATAATTTTTAATACTTTCTAAAAATTTAATAAACTCATCACTATCAATATAATCATTATGACTTCTAAATTCCTTTTTTGTTTTATTTTTAGGTGAAGAAAAATGCATCTTTACCCTTTTTCCTTTAAAAGTTGCAAATATTTTCTTATAATCGATAAAACTCTTATTACAAATATAATGATGATAATCAAAACATACAGGAATACCTAATTTATCACTTAAATAAAGACAATCTTCTACATTAAAAATTTTATCATCATTTTCAATTACAATAGAATCCTGCAAGTATTTAGGCAGCATTTTAAAATTATTTATAAATCTTGTTAAAGAGTTGTTTTTACCGAAAGCATTACTACCTATATGAAGTATTAGCACTTTTTCTTCTACTCCAAATTTTTCTAATAAATTATAATGATATTTTAATATTTCTACACTATTATTAACAACTTCTTTATTCACACTATTTAAAATGCAATATTGATTAGGATGAAAATCCACTCTCATATTACTATTTTTAATTAAAGATCCTATTCTATCATAATACTCTTTATAATTACTTGTATAGTCAAAATGAACTTTACTATGAGTTGCAAGTGGAATAATACCAGAAGATAATCTATAAAAATGAATATTGTTTTTTGCGTTATAAATAAGTATTTGCTCTAAATCTAAAAAATTAGATACAATTACTTTATCTAATTTATCGTTATCCTTTTCTCTTTCATAAGAGGTATAGGAGTAACTACTAGATGAAGTAAAAGAAAGAGTTTCACTAATACAAGCATATCCAAGTCTTACTTTCATAAAATCACCTAGTATTATTATGAGTAGTTTATTTTTATTTATAAATGAAAATTTTAGTCTTTATAGTTTTGTCTTCAAAAAATACAACATACTTTTTTTCAAACCTTTTTCTAGTAAAAATAATAGTACATCAATTTTTAAACACGTATGATTTAATTTGTATTTTTTATTGGAAATATTTATAGTGCTATGTTAAAATAACTTACTAAGGGAGGTAATATAATGTCACAAAAAAGAAAGGATTATATATCTTGGGATGAATACTTTATGAGCCTAGTTGCTTTATCATCAATTAAAAGTAATTATGATATAAATGGAGCTTGTATTGTAGATACAGATAAAAGGATATTATCGCTTGGATATAAAGATATTCCTATAGGAATTAAAAAAAATTATAATGAAACTAGTGAATATTTTGCAATAAGTCCTCTTTCAAATGCCATTTACAATTTTAGAGGAAAAAGGCAGGAGTTTGAAGCTGCAACGCTTTATTTATCATCATTTCCAAATTATGAGGAAGCAAAGCAAATTGCTCAAGCAAGAATTAAAAATGTAGTATTTTTAAATAATGAATTAGATGAGGATATAGAGAACATATCAAGAAAAATATTAGGATATGCTAATATTATTATCGAGCCATACTTTAATAGTAAATATTCATTAGATGAATATAAAATATTTTTACAAGATTTAAGAGAAGCAATAAAAAGTAATATTGGAAAAACTAGTATAAGTACATTAAATAACGATGAATATTTCATGGGCATTGCTGTTTTGGCCTCCCTTAGAAGTAAAGATCCTTCTACTCAAGTAGGAGCATGCTTAGTAGATCAGAACAATAGAGTATTATCAATTGGTTATAACGGAGCTCCCACAGGTATGAATGATGATATTCTTCCATGGGCAAGTCTTGGAGAAAAAATTGGTAACTTACTAACTACAAAAAACCCTTATATTGTTCATGCTGAAATGAATGTTTTTGATAACTATAAAGGCTTTACCAGCGATCTTAAAGATACTAAATTATATTTGCTTTATTCTCCGTGTAAACTATGCACTGAAAGAATTTCTTCCCTTGAAGTAGGTGAAATAATATATTTAAGAGAATATACTAAGAATAACACCTTAAAAATAAGTAGTGAATGGCTTATTCGTTCTAAAACAAATCATAAGTTGTATAAAACTAATTCAAGTTATACCAAAGAAGACTGTTTAAAACTTATTGATGAAACAACTAAAGTTATTAAAAAGAATCTTGCTAGAAAAAGTTTATGAATTTAATATCCATGAAATAATCGCTCTCTTTATTTCAAAATATTTTTCTCTTTCAAATTGCATATTACTAATGCAATATTTTTTATTAGCAAGATGTGAGCAAAACATACACTCATGCATATTATTACAATCTTGAATAAACAAAGAATTACTAATCTTTCCAGAACAGACTACATTATAACTATTACTACAATTGGCAGAATCATCTACCCTAATGCAAAAAGAACAATTAGTACTTCTTGATGAAGCAAGAACAAACTCGCTATCATAACAGCCATCACAAAAAACAAGATTTTTACTATCACCACAATTAGTAGATTGATATACCTTTTCAGACCTATATACAGTATCACTCTTTACAACATCAATTGAATCAAATACTCTCTCTGTTGTTGTATAGTTGACCTTTTTCCAAGTATTAAGTAATTCTTCTAGACTATTTATCTCTTCTGTTTCGAGCATCCAACCTCTATCTATATCTATTTTTTCAGCATTTTTCATCGTAATAAATTGAGTAGGATTAATAGAGTCTGCCCAAGTTTCTTCACCTGTTGTAGAATCATATACCTTTTTTGGCAATTTCATATCAAAAGCAAAAACTTCAAAAGTCCTATCTATTGAAAAAGGATTCTTTTCATTAAAAACGTTTAGAAATATTTTATCAATTATTTCTAAACACATCTCATCATTCATCTCTAAGTAACCTCCTGCTAGTAGAATTATCTATAAGAATATCTTTCATTTTAATACCTGAACCTATTTTAAATAAAAACTTCTTTTTCTTACTAATATTTCTATTAATAATAGTATCATTATTATTATAGTTCAGTCTAGGTTTACTACTAAATTCTAAAGTTCTTCCTTTAAAAGCTGGAAGTAACTTATCATTGGCACTAATTCTCACTATACATTCTCGCTTATTTAATTCTGTTAAAAGCTTCATTTTGGTAGCAATTGTATCATCTAGTGGCACTTTAATATCAAAATTTTCAACTAATACACTTGCATCCATCTTGGATACTTTAAAAATATAATAATTAGTGACATTAGCAAAAATACTGTTTTTAACACCTACAGATATCTGATTAAAATATTGTCCTAAAAGAATAAGTGCTAAATTATATTTCCTTGCTTCTGATAAAAATCTTGATATTATAGGACTTTCTACTACTGCAACTTCATCAATTATAAAAATAAGCTTATATGGCATTTTCTTTTGAATTAGTGTAAATAACTGTTGCATAATAAGAAGTGCTATTGTTTTACTTATGTTTAGACCTAATTTCGCACTATCTAGAGAAAATAGTGTTAAAAAGTTATTTTTAACTACATCTTCTAAGTTTGCAAGATCACATTCCAAATTAAATACTGGAATCATCTCCATCTCATCAATAAATGAAATAATAGGACTGATAGCTTCCCCATAAGACTTTGTTTTTAAATCATTAAAATCAGTCAAAAAGAAACTAGTAATACTAGAAGGAATAACTTCTTCCATCTCTTTGACTAAATTAGTTCTATATTCTAATTCAAGCAACAATTTTCTTAAATTGGTAAAATTAAAATTCTCTTTATACAATAAAATACTAATAGAATGTCTCAAAACTCTTTCAAGCTTCGAATTATATCTATCTCCTATTAAAGATTTAAAGGTATCAAGAAGTAGTTCTGATGAGTTTATCACATCATCCTTGTTATTTGAAAACAAAGAAATACTATCATTTATATTTTTAAAATCAATTACTTTGGTATTATCTAATCCACCAATATCCCTTTCAAGCGCAGCGTGAGGATCAATCACAATAATTCTATATTCTTCTTTTAAAGAATAATTTGATACGCTTTCAATAAAAGAAGAAATAAATTTAGATTTACCACTTCCACTTGCCCCTAATACAATAGAATGCTTAAAAAAATCATAATTATCTAAGCATAAATAATTATCTGTTTCTAAATATGGAAAGGTATCAATAGAAAGAATAGAATTCTTATTCCTTTTTGTTAAAATAGGAAAGCTCTTCTGTATATCTAAATATTTAGGCACGCCTTTATAACCATATCTCTTATTGGTAGAAAAATCTACTGATAAAGTCTTATAAATATCATTCTTAATGGTTAAATATTTTTTATATAATCCATCTTTAAATGTGTATATATAACTATTGCTAAGTATTTTATTACCAATACTTATAAAGTCTATTTCTAAGGCACTTAACTCGCCTTTATCTTTTACATAAATATAGTTATCTATCTTTAAAATATTTTTATCTAATACTGGAAAAATGCCAGAAGACTTAATTCTGCAAAGATTAAAATATTCAACTTTTTTTAAGGTAAATGATGATAAACCTTCAATTGTAATCGGTAATCTATATTTTGTTCTAATATAGTATCTTATAATTTGATTTTCCTTTAAAACAATTAATTTACATTTCTTTAAAAGAATATTATATTTAAGCACTCCATCTATTAAATTTCGCCATTTATCACTACTCACATTTTTCTCAAGCAAGTAAATTTCATACATCATCACTGACACCTCAAATCATATAGAATATATTCCTCTCCTAATTTATATTATTTTATTTATAATTTTATAGAATTCACTTAAAAATTTATAGTTATATTATAACTTATTATTCTATTAATATCTATAGGTTAATTTTTATGAAATTTAACTCACTTAATAATGAAAAAAAGAAAATAAATATTTTATTTTCCTAACATATTTAATAAATTAATTTTAAACATATCACGCTCTGGATCAGTTTTAGATATCATAACACCTTTATATGCTTTTAATTCCGCACGGTGTCCTTCATCTAAAATACCTTCAGGAGTAATATTAGTTAATAAAATTATCTTTTTATCAGAATATACTGTATAATGAAGCCTAATCTCTCCATGAACTTTTATAAACATTTCATCTGTTGGTAATTTTAATTCATAACTAATAGTCTTACTCTTTTTATCTTCAGATACCTTCTCACCTAAAAAATTTCCTCGACGAAGTTCTGGATAATATTCAAAAGTCAATTTCTTATAAGCTAGCATATTATATTTTCTAACAGATCTTTCTTTTTTTCTAAAATCATTTTCATCTAAATATTCAAATATATAAGAGTTTTTTGTCTCCTTTATTTCTGTCATATTTCAACCCCCCTAAATAGTAAAATATAACTTTCAGTTGTAAATCTTAGCCACATCCTCTTCAAAGTAAGCATATTATAACACAAGAGTTTAATTTTGTCAAATTTTTGCATTATTAAATTAATTATATGTCTGTAAATATTATTAATCATTATTGTAAATCACTCTTCTTCAATTGCTTTATTTGTTTACCATCTACTGAGAATACTATACTTTCTACCTCATAATTATCAAAAACAGAATAACTTATCATATTAAATACATCCTCCTCTATTATATTTCTATCACCATAAATATTATTATCAAAATCTAAAAACATTACACTATCTTCTTCATTAAAATTTTTAAGAGTTGTTGTGCTTTTAAGTAGACTAACAAGTCCTGGCTCATATATATAACTAGTTGTTAAATTGTCAATTATAATTTTCACTTTATCTCTCGAATCATTAAGATACTTAGTAACTGGTACATAATAATTAACATTATCTATACTTTCTAAATAATAAATAACAACTTTATTAATATCTTTTCTTCTAAAAATATTATATTCTTTATTTATTCCAATATCTTTTGTTAAAACTTTGGGAAGTAGAGCTTTACTATTTGGATAATTTCCAAGTTGTTCTCCTTCTACTTTAATAATAACACCATCTATTTTTCCTAAATCAATAAGTGAATATACAATACTTTCAAACATTTTAGTCTCTATATCACCAGCTACTTCCAAAAACTCTTTTGAAAAATCTAATGTTACTATTTTTTCAGCAATTGTAACACTTAAAAGTTTAGCTTTTTCTGGAATAGTTGCTGATAATGAGTCTGGAAAAATATTTGTCTTATTTACAGTTAAGTTCTTAATAACAATTTTTACTTGTTCTTCTAAACTTCTTTCTGTAATTAGTATTTTACTTTTTACTAAATAATTATTTTTATCTAGTAAATATATATTATTAGTTCCAACACCACTGATATATTCAAGCTCTAAATTAGCTTTCATAGTCATTTCTGTTTCTATATTTGGTATCATATAAAGAACAAGCAAAATAAGTAAAGTAATAGAAGTTATTAGTATTTTCTTTAAAGCTTTATCTTTCAGCACAATAATCACCTAAAAAATTATATGCTACATATTTTTTTATATACCAAAAAAGAAGAATTAATCTTCTTCTAGGCTTATTTCTTTAAGTTTTATAAGTTCTACTACTGCACTAGCTCTACCCTTAACACCAAGTTTTTGCATTGTATTAGAAATGTGATTTCTAACGGTTTTTTCACTTATTCCAAGCTCACTAGCAATTTCTTTAGTTGTTTTATTCTTTATTAATTCCTGAAATATATTTCTTTCCCTAGATGTTAGAATTTGTTTTGACATAACTAAACTTCCCTTCTTTATACTAACTCAAAGTATTATATGAAGGAAAGATTCATATGTGTAGGCTTATTTCTTCTGGAATTTAACTGTAATATCCATTCTATCAGTATATTCCTCTTGAATTTTTCGCATAACGCTATTTGCTAGAGTTTTATCGTGTTTTGTAGAAATACACACAGCTTCGATATTAGATTCATCTATTTTTACAAAACAATCAAGCTTTAAATCAGCTTTTAACTTCTTTTCTATATTTTCTTCTTTTCCTTGCAAAGCATTTAAATATTTTAATTGCTCATAAGCATTATTTTTTTCATCAGTTGTTAATTTTTCATTTGTTAGTTGTTCTTGAAGAGAAGTCATTGCTTCATTTCTTTCTTCCTCTAAGCTAACACGCATAGCCTCTAATGTACTTACTTCCTTACTAGTTGTCTTAGCATTTGTCTTTTTTGTAGTAGTAGTCTCCTTTTTACTATTTGACAAAATAAGTTCATTAGGCATTGTTACATAATATACTCCAAGCACTAATACTAAACTAAATAATGTTAAAAACCACAAATTTTGTTTATTAATCACTATTTTTCCTCCTCACTTTAGTAAAATATATGAGGATTATTTTTTTATATGCTTAAATTTTATCTTTTTTTAATTTTTTTAAAGTATTAATTAGAGCGAGTTTTCCATAATGATAAGTAAGTGAACCTTGCATATATGCAATATATGGAGGACGAATTGGTCCATCACAAGATAGTTCTATTGAGCTTCCTTGAGTAAAGCTTCCACTAGCCATAACTACTTTATCAGAGTATCCTGGCATATCCCAAGGTTCAACTAAAGCATTAGAATCAATTGGGCTCGAAGCTTGAATTCCTCTAGTAAATGTTACAAGATTATTCTCATTATTAAAAATTATATTTTGTACAATATCTACCCGTTCATCATTATATTTAGGTTCTACCATATAACCTAGCTTTTCCATTGCTCTACTAGTAAGAATGGCTGTTTTTAAGCTAGCATTAACAACACTCGGAGCCATAAAAAGTCCTTGTAAGATAGACTTATTAACACCAAGAGTTGGACCAACTTCTTTACCTTCTCCAGGAACAGTTAATCTTTCACTTACTAATTTTATTAAATCCTTTCTTCCTACTACATAAGCACCATTTGAAGCTATTCCTCCACCTAAGTTCTTAATAAGGCTACCTACTACAATATCCGCTCCAATTTCTATTGGTTCCTTGTATGAAACAAATTCACAATAACAATTATCGATCATAATAATTACTTCTTGATCAATCTCTTTTATATATGAAATTATCTTTTCTAACTTTTCTATAGATATACTCTTACGAGTAGAATAACCCTTAGACCTTTGTATTTCAATAACTTTTACTTTATTTCCTTTTAGATAATCACCAATAGAAGCATAATCAAAATCATCATCAATTAAATCTATTTCAGAATATTTTATACCAAAAGATTTCAAAGATGAGGAATTATCTACTATTCCAATTACTTCATCTAAAGTATCATAAGGTTTACCGCTTATACTTAGTAAAATATCTCCTGGCCTTAAAAGTCCAAATAAAGTAACAGTTAACGCATGAGTTCCTGATATAAATTGTGTTCTAACAAGACTATCTTCACTCTTAAATATTTCTTTATATACTTCTTCTATTTTTTCTCGTCCTAAATCATTATAACCATAACCTGTTGTTCCTCCAAAACAAGCTTCGCTTATATTAGCTTTATGAAATGCTTCAAGTACTTTTCTACTATTTGCTTCACAAATATCGTCTACTCTTTTAAATTCACTTATTGAATCTTTTTCACATTCATCTACAAATGTTTTAACATCTTCATCCATTATATGTACCTCCATCTACTCTAATTACTGAGTTATTTATATAACTAGATTCTTCGCTACACAAAAAGTATACAACGTTTGCAATTTCTTTCGGCGTTCCGAATCTATTTAAAAATATTTTTTCTTCTTCACTTTTTATGTATTCTAAGTCTAGATCTTTAAGCTCTTTTTCAGTAGATACCCAACCAGGGGCAACTGCATTTACATTAACATATGGACTATACTGAATAGATAAATTATGCATAAGTGAAATAAGTCCTGCTTTTGATACATCATAATCAATAGACATTGGAAAATATTTATCAATACCATTGGTTGATGATAATATAACTATTTTACCAAATTTTTCATCATACATTTTATTGCCTACAAGTCGTGATAATAAAAATGTTCCAATAATATTAACGTCCAATGTTTCTAAAAAGTTAGTTTTTGTTTTATCCTGATATAAACTATCAAGGCAAATAGCAGCATTATTTACTAAATAATCTATTCTAGAAAATTTTTTAAAACATTCATCTACCATTCTTTTAATACTTTCTTCGGATTCTAAGTCTGCTTGAACCAAAAATACTTTTATATTATATTTGTTTTCAATACTATTTTTTATTTTTATTGCTTCCATTTTTTTTGTGTGATAATGAAGTATTAAATTACATCCCATACAGGCAAATTTAATAGAAATAGCCTCTCCTATTTCACTAGTTGCTCCAGTAATTAAACATACCTTATTTTCCATATATTCTCCTAACAAAAAAGAGCCTAAGCCCTTGATGAATACTTACCATCCGCTGTTGTGACAAGTATTTTTTCTCCCTGTTCGATAAATAGTGGAACTTTTACAATTAGACCAGTTTCAACCTTAGCATCTTTTAGTGCATTATTAGTAGTATTACCACGAACAGCTGGTTCAGTTTCAACTACAGTAAATTCTACCTTGTCAGGTAAGTCTATACCTAAAAGTTCTCCTTCATAAAGAATTACATATACGTTCATATTTTCAATTAAATAATTAGCGTTTTCTGCAACTTGTTCACTTGAAAGTTCTAATTGCTCATAATTTTCTAAGTTCATAAAGAAGAATGTATCTCCTGTATTATATAAATACTGAACATTCTGTTTACTAATATTAGCTTTTTCAAATTTAACATTAGTATTAAAAGTTCTTTCTACAATACCTCCAGTTCTTAAATTACGAAGCTTAGTTTTCATAAATGCTGAACCTTTTCCAGGCTTTACATGTAAAAATTCTACAACTTGATAGATATTTCCTTCTATCATAATTGTCATACCATTTTTTATATCATTTACATTAATCATAATTTTTCTCCTTCATTATTAATAAGAAAAAATAAGATTTACTATTAGTCTTATTTCTTTTCCTTATGTGGTGTATGTGTTCTACACTTTGGACAATACCTATTTTGTTGTAAAGGTTCTGTTGTATTTTTTACATTTCTTTCATCACGATAATTCTCATTTTTACATTTTGTACAAATTATCGTTTTTCTTTGTCTATTACCTACTTTTTTTCCCATAAAGCACCTCCTCCTTATGCAACGTCTGTATACATTATAACAGATTTTCATTAAAAAGCAAAAGATTTTCTTAATAATATAAAGAAAATCTTTTAAATACCTATTTTTTTCTTTTACCAGCTCTATTACTAATACCTACAGATTTAAAGAATTCACTATCTAAAAAAAGCTTATTTTTATTTTTAGAATCCATATAATACATTTGTCTATATCGTTTTAGTCTGTCATCCGCATCTTCCGAATGATCCAAATATGAAGAAAGCGATAAAACATCTTTGTTACTTCGAAATTTTCTAAAAACTTTAGCTTCTAGTTGTCTTATACTCTCATCCGTCACATTGTAATTACTTGCTATTTGTGGTAATGTTTTAATATCACTATCAAATACTCCCCATAAACTACATAGAATATCATATTCCTTCTCTGATAAGTTACAATTTAATATAAACCTTCTAACATCTTCTTGTAACATTTTCTTAGTTATCACCCCATCAGGCCTATCATTTAAATTTGTCATAAGTTCCCTTTTAGGAACTTCTTTGTTAAGAGAATCAAAATTTACAGAAAACTTTAACCATCTATCTATTTCTGCAGCCTTTTCTTCAGAAATATCCATTTCCTTAGCAATTTCTTCATTAGTTGGTTTTCTATTTAACTTTTCCTCTAAGACCATTAGAGTACATTTATATTTTTTTGCATTCTCATATTCAGCAACAGGTATTTTCCAGTTTTGTCCAGTATATGCTAGAGCCTTATTTATATTAAATCTAATCCAGTCTTCTGCATAACCTAATAATCTGATTCCACTATTAACATCATATCTATCAATTGCTTCTATTAAACCAATAACAGCATATTGATATAACTCCTCATTTTCTATTCCTTTTCCAACATAACCTCTAGCAATATAATGAGCATATCGCATATTTTTTTCTATAAGTATTTCTCTTGCACGTACATCACCTGTCGCATTTTTCTGTAGCAATTCTTTCTCTTCCTCTGCAGTTAATAGCTCATCTTTTTTACTGATTAAAAACTTTTTATAAAAATCTTCAGTTCCACAATTAATTTTCTCATTATAAAGCGCTATATCATTTTCCCTACAATAGTCTTGTATTAACCTAATAGATATTTCATTATCAAATACCATATTAAGTTGTCCTGTTTTAATAGCACCAAGACATCTATTAACAACTGTTTTTAGCAAAATCATAACTGTCCGATTATTATTTATCAAACTAGTATATTGATCCTCATTAGGATAATAGTCTAGTTCTGCAAAAAAGTAAGATAATTTTATAAAATACTCAAGTCTGTCATAATAAGATTGACCTTTTTTTATATTTTTCTCTACATAATTATTAACTATACGTAAAAAGTCATCATCATTAGTTAGTAACTTTTTTACTTGACTATTAATACACTTTTTTAATTCCATAGAAAAATAAGTTGTAAAATTTAAAAGATCTTCGCCAGAAAACTCTTCCTGACATTTTTTCATTAAACTTAATACTAAATCTTTATACTTTTTTTCAGATATATTAATATAATTATAACTATTATATATATCTTTTATAACAGGAAAAAGAATTGTGCATAATTCTTCAGTTGTAAATGATTTTAATTTTTCAATATTTGTAACCATAAAATCCCCCTTTAATATTAATTTACTTATGATTATACTTATAAATTTTAATAACTGTTTTTTTATTTTATTATTATCAAGATGTTTAAATGACTAATCATTTCAATATAAAGAAAAGCTTTTAAATACTTATTTTTTTCTTTTATTTCCTCTATTACTAATACCTATTGATTCAAAGAATTCATCATTTAAATAAGGGCCAGCTCCACCATTTTTATACAAATTTCTATACTGGTTCAACCTTTTAATAGATTCTTCCTCTTCATCAAGATAAGATGCAAATGGATTAATATCAGAACGTTCACGTATTTTTTTGAAAATTTTTGCTTCCCTTTGTCTTATTCTTTCTTTTGTAACATTAAACAACTCACCAAGTTCTACGCCACTTTTATATTCACTATCAAAAATTCCCCATAATCCTTTTAAAATACTAAGATCTCTATCATCTAAAGTTAATTTTAATATGTATTTCCTAAACTGTTCTTGAAGATTCTTCTTTTCTACAATTTCTTCAGGCAAATTTTCAAATGAAGTAACAAGTGATTCTAAGTATCCCTCATTTTTGATAAGCCTTTCATATTTTTTCGGAAACTTAGTCCAAAAATCAAATTCCTTTACTTCTTGCTCTGTCATATTTATAGTTTCAGCTATTTCGCTAACTGAAGGAAATCTTCCTTCATTTTGTTTTTCTAAAATTGCTATCGCATATTCATATTTCTTAACGTATCCATACTCTCTATTAGGTATTTTAAATTTATATCTCATATAAGCAATACTTCTATCTATTTCTTGTCTAATAAAATAATCAGCATATGTTAATAATCTACACCCTTTATTAATATCATACTTATCAACAGCCCTTATAAGGCCTATATTTCCAGCCTGTATTAAATCTAAAATTTCTATCCCACTGCTAATATATTCTTTAGCAACACTAATAACATATCTCAAATTTCTTTCTATTAATATTTCTCTAGCTCTAACATCTCCATTTGCACTTTTTATACCAAGTTCTTCTTCTTCTTCAATAGTCAATAATGGAAAATAAAGCTGATTACCATATAATTTTAATGAATCATCTGTATAATCCTTATCTTCTATTTTAACAGAAAAAGAATTATAAAATTCATCATCACCATAATTTGCCTTTTCATTATAAAATGCTATACCATTGATATTACAATAATCTTTTATTAAATTAATAGATACATCACTATCAAACACCGTATTAAGTTTATTTGTTTTAATAGCACCATAATTCCTATTAACGACCATTTTTAACAAATATCTTATCACTTCATTATTGTTTATTAAATTTGTATATTCATCTATATTAGGATAATAATTTACACTTATAAAGAAATGAGATAGTTTATCAAATTCTGCACGCATATCAATACGTGAACTACCTTTTTTTATATTTTTTTCTATATAACTATTAACTATATGCAAAAAATTATCCCCATTAGTTAGTAATTCTTTTACTAAATCATTAATGCACCTTCTTAATTCAATAGAAAAATAAGCAGAAAAATCTAAAACTTCTTCACTAGAAAATTCTCTCTGACATTTTTCCATTAAACTTAATACTAAATTTTTATACTTTTTTTCAGATATATCAATATAATTATAACTATTATATATATCTTTTATAACAGGAAAAAGAATTGTGCATAATTCTTCTGCTGTAAATGATTTTAACTTTTCAATACCTTTATTCATAATATCCTCCTTATTAATTTACCTATAATTATACCTTAATTAATGTTTTCTCTTTTTTCCTCTTTTGTCTTAGTTTAGCCTTTTCTTTATTTTTTCTTTGCTTTTCTCTATAATTTGCTCTAGAAAATTCCAAATTTTCTAAAGCCTTTTCAGGACTATCCATACATATAGCTAACTCTTTCACCATAACATTAACGGATAACTTATATTTTACATCATCCAAAATTTGTTGTACCCTCTGATAAGATATCTTTAATTTCTTTTCTATTTCTTCAAGTGTATGTCTCTCGTTATCATCAAGTCCATATCTCAACATTAAAATCTCTAGTTCTCTTTGTTTTAGATTACTTTTTTCAATTAATTCAGATATTCTTAATGAAATATCCGAATTAATAGCAATATCTTCTGGTGAAGGAGATGAATCCATAATTAAATCAACTATTTCAGTATCACTTTCTCCAATTAATACATCTATTCTAATATCATCTTCTAATAATATATATAATTCAGTTGATTCTTCAAGTGATATTTTAAGAATTTCAGCCATCTCACATATTTTAGGATCACGACCATTTTCAATTTTAAAATTTTCATACTTCCTTCTATAATCATTTAACTTACGATATACACTAGCTGGTAACTTTCTACTTTTCCCGCACATAATAATTTCATTGATAATTTCTGCCTTAATCCACTGAGAAGCATATGTCGAAAATTTAAAATTTTTCCTATAATCAAATCTATCTGTTGCCAATATAAGTCCAACATTTCCAGCTTGTATTAAATCTAAAAGCGAAATACCTCTACCAATATAATCGCTAGCAATATTTATAACAAGTGCCAAATTTTTTTCTATAAGCATTTCTCTAGCTTTCATATCTCCATATAGAAAATACCTCTTTGTTAACTCCCTTTCTTCCTCTACTGTTAAAAATTTACCACAATTTCGAACCTGATTTAAATATGATCTTAAAGTATTCGTATCATACTCATCATTTTTTGGCTTTATTTCTATTATATTATTATAAAAATCATCATCTAAGTTTTCCTTTTTACTATTAGTTACTATACCATTAATCATACAATACGTTTCTAGCAAAAATAGCAAATTATTACTATCAAATAATTCATCTAATTGACCATTTCTAATATTAAATAAATTTTTATTTACGATAACTTTTAAGGACTTACTGATTATTTCATTATTATTGATCAAATTAACGCACTGTTCTGGATTGAAAATTATTCCCATATCATCAAATATTTTAGTCATACTATTAAGTTGTTTTAAAATGCTATCATATGATTGTTTAGCACTAAATTTTATCGAAATATAATTGTTTGTGATAGACACAAAATTATTATCTTCTTTCAATAACTCTTTTAAAAACTCATTAGTATATCTCTTTAATTGTTCAGCAAAATATACATCAAATACATTAAGTTTATCTTCATCATTCTCTTCACGACATCTATTAAGAACTTTCATAACAAGTTTTTTATATTCGTCTTTAGAAATATTCATATAATCATATTTTTTATATATTTTATTGATAATTGGTAACAGTACAGAATATAACTCATCAATTGTATATAATTTTATTTTTTTAATATTTAATTTCATAAAGTACCCCTTTTATCCCACTATCCCACAAAATTTTTATTATTTTTATAATTAACTAACAATATGTCTCTAATACGTTCTGTATTTTAACACATATTCAAATAAAAGTAAAGGATTTTTAGTTACTATTTACAGCCCTATGGAATCCAGTAAGTAGATACAACACAAAAAGTAGTGAATTAATCACTATTTTTTTCATAGTTTAAGATTTCTTCTAAAGTATATGGAACACCTTGCATTAAGTGAACACAAGCATCAATTATATTGATTCCATTCTTTTTACAAGTCTCAATATAACTTCTTATATTAGCATAATATTGCACATAACTAATACTTTGAAATTGTCCACTTATTTTCATCTTTGACTTTATTGGTCTGATGTTTCTTTCTGAGTTGTTATTAGTTGAAGGTAGTATAAATTTATATGCCCATAAAAGATAATTTTCCTTATATTTTTTTTAGGTTTTTAATAAAACTCTTTTCTTCTTTTTTAAAATAATTAATCTGAGTCTTATCTTCATTTTCCTCTTCTGCTTTTTTAAGTATCTTATCGTAACTATTGCTCAAGTTTTCTAAGTACTCTTTTGCAAAAGTATCTTTTTCTTCTTTTAATAATCTATTAATTCTATTGACATTAGCAATAACCTCTCTGTATCCATTTAGATTAATAACAATGCTTTCTATTTCATTCATCAAATTTATCTCCACATATTTCTATTGCATTCCCTTCAGGATCATATATATTGAAATAATAATATGGTTCAGTAATATTAACATACATAATGTCTGATATTTCACATATTTTTAGTGCTTTAATTCTTTCATAATCGCTTTTCAAGTTATTGGAATAAAAATTAAGTGTAATAATATTATTTTCAGAATTTCCTTTATCTTGTTTAAAATTTTCTATAAAAGATTGATTATAATTTTTATTAGTATTTTCTTTCATTGTTTCAATATCATATAGTCGGTTATAAATAGATAATTTATTTCCAAAATCAAATTCTATCCATCTATTTTTTGTATAAACCCTTCCTTTAATTTGGAACACTTTTTCATAAAAATCTACAACTTCATTAAATTTATCAGTTTCTATATAAATACAACATAACTTCATAATTAACATCTCACTTCCTTGTCTTCATTCAATATAATTATACTATATTTTGACACCATTTGAAGTAATGTGCATTTATCTTTTTCAAATTAATAATGAAAAGTAGTAAATTAGTAGTAAATATGATTAAAATTTTGTAGACATACTTGTAACATAAAGGATTTTAATCAAAAACTAAATTTTTTATAATAAAAACTAATATAAAAAAGACATTCTGATTCACAAAATCAGAATATCAAAAATCATCCAATAATATTCCAGCTAAAATTTTATCTATTTTAATTATATAACTAATTACTCTAAATTATTATTTTTAATAAATTCTCTTAATATCTTAGTAAGTGCTCTTTTCTCTATTCTTGAAACATAACTTCTAGAAATATTCATCTCTTTTGCTATTTCTTTTTGAGTAAGAGGTTCTTCATCATTTAGACCATACCTTTTAATTAAAATATTTCTTTCCTGCACAGTTAACACTTTCATATATTCTTTTAGTAACTTTATATTATCTTTAGTTGTAATATCCTCTATAAAATCTTGTTTAGGGGTTTTTAAAATATCTAGTATTGCAATTTCATTACCATCCTTATCATAACCCACTGCATCATTTAATGATATGTTTTTAGATAATTTATTATTACTTCTAAAATACATTAATATTTCATTTTCTATACATCTTGCACAATATGTAGTAAGTTTTACTCCTTTGTTTAAAGAAAAAGTATCTACTCCCTTTATAAGACCAATAGTTCCAATACTAATTAAATCGTCTTGATCACCATCTTTATAGTCAAACTTTTTAACAATATGAGCAACTAATCGTAAATTATGTTCGATAAGTTTGTTTCTCGCTTCATTATCTCCAAAAGATTTTTTTTTCAAGTAAATTTCTTCTTCTGTATCAGAAAGAGGATCTGGAAAAACCTGATTCGAATAACTTCCAGTAACAAAGAAACATCGTAGAACATCTAAAAATTTAAAAAACATATAATCACTCCTAATTAATTATATGTTTTTTAGTTTTAATTAATCTTATTTTAATTATTGTAAAGCTTGTGCTTCAGCAATAGTGGCATCTTTTCCATAAACATCTACTGTAATATAAAACTCTCCAGACGTTGAACCGACTTCATAACTAGAATCAATCCACATTCTTAAACGATAATGAGTAGTTATACTACTAGTTGCCCCAACTTTAGCAAGAACCATATCTCCTGCACTTGCTCCAAAATCATCATTAGCAGCAAGTGGTGTATATTTTGTTGGTTGTAATACCTCCTTTGCATAAGAATTAGGCGAAGATCCTGATTGTAAATATAATCTTACGTCATTGTTGTTTATTGTTGATCTAGTGTTATCTTTAGAAGCCACTATTTCATAAATTAATGCTTGTTGTCCAGTAATACCAACCTCTATAGAAAAATCATATGTATCATCTTCTCCAGATAATTGTTTACCAACATCTTCAGTAACTGGCATAGAATTATTAATTACAATACCTTTTGTACCTTCAATATAATTCATAGTCATAGTAGCTGTTGATATTTGATTAATCTTTGTGCCTTGTTTACTATAAGTAAATGCTGCATATGTTACTCCAACTACTAATAGTACCAACATAAATAATAGTACTACTATTACTAAGCTTTGCTCTTTTCCACCATTTTTTTTCCTATCTTCTTTCATATTTTCACCTTACCTTTACATTTAAAGTTTATCAAGTAACTCTTAAAAAGGCAATAAAATACTTATATTTTTTTTAAATTTTACACTATATAATAACACCTTCATATTCTTTTCTTTCTTTAACAGCATTATATGCTTCTTCTACATCATTAAAGTATATCGTTTCTGTTTTTAGCTTTTGGTACGTTTCGTTACCTTTTCCTAAAACTAATACCATATCTTTCTCTTTTGCCATAGATATAGCTTTTTTTATAGCTTCTCTTCTATCGATCACAATTTCGTAATTTGAATGATTTAGTTTAGCAGTTGATACCAATTGGTTTGCAATGTCAAGAGGATCTTCACTTCTAGGATCTTCATACGTAAATATAGCATAACTTGCATTATTTAAAACTGTTTCACCCATTATTGGTCTTTTCTTATAGTCTCTCTCTCCAGCTGACCCAATAACGACTATCGATCTATTAATATCTAATGTATGTACAAAATTAAGTAACTTACTAATTCCATTTGGAGTATGAGCATAATCTATCATTACATAATAAGGAGTATTAGTATCTAACAATTCCATCCTTCCATCTACTACAACATTCTTTAAGTTCTTAATTAAATAATCAAATTCATATCCCTGTGATAAACATACAAGTAAAGCAGCTGCTAAATTGTAAACATTAAAATCTGCAAGAAGTGGACTAACAACATCATAAGTCTTACCACTATATTTATATGTTATATAAGTACACTTAGGACTAACTTTAAAATCTACTATTTGTAATGTATTTTTTTCTCCTCTACCATAAGTTAATACTTTTCCATTACAACAGTTTCTCATTTTAGAATAATGCTCATCATCGCTATTTAAAATACAAAAGCCACTACTTTTAGTTTGCCTAAAAAGCATTCCTTTACAATCAATATAATTTTCAAAAGATCCATGAATATTGATATGCTCCCAAGTAATATTTGTAATTGCAGATAAATCAAACTCCAAGTTTTCCAATCTTCCCCTAAAAAATGCTTCGCTAGATGCTTCCATAACAACTGTATCACAACCATTTTTTAAGAACTCATCAAAATACATATAGATCTTATCAGCATCAGGAGTTGTATTTGCTATATCTTTTCTTATATCTTTATAGCTCATACCATTAGTTCCCATATAAGCACAAGTATCTTTTCCAATTAATGTTTGAATAATTGTTGCAGTACTTGTTTTTCCATCGGTTCCAGTAACCCCAATAACTTTTATCTTATCTTGTGGATTATCATAAAACTTCTGACATAAAATAGGCAATTCCTTATTAGTATTTTCTACTTTTATAACAGGAATAGGCGCATCTATTCCCTCCCTACTTACTACAAGTGCACTTGCACCACGATTTATAGCTTCTTCTATATAATCATGTCTATCGACTTTTACACCCATTGTACAAATGAAAAGATCACCCTTCTCTACTTCTTTGGAATTTATTTTTATTCCTTTTATTTCTATATCACTATCTATATCATATAATTCATTTAACTTCTTCATAATATCTATCCTTTCATATATATAAACTATTATATAGTAAAATTTTGTAAAATTAAAGACAATTAAATACAATAAGATAAATTTATGATATTATTATATAGGTGATATTTTATGAAAACTATAATTATTGGAGCAGGTAGTGACTTAGGAGTACACATAGATGGAGCAAAATTTGGTCCTAGCCAGCTTATAAATGATATGAAAGATTTTTATAAAGGTGAAATGATTTCTTTAATACAAGATGAGAAAATTATTAAAAGTAGAAATTTATCAGATAGAAGAAAAAATGAATATGAAATAGATAAATTTAATACTAAACTTTATAAAACTGAAGTAGAACAAATTGAAAAAGGTCTTTTTCCTATAACTATTGGGGGTGATCACTCTGTTGCTGTAGCAAGCGCTTTAGCTAGTGCCAAATTTGAAGATGCTATGGGTCTTATTTGGATAGATGCACATACTGATTATAATACTTTTGAAACAACTGTATCAGGTAATATCCACGGTCTACCTTGTGCAGCTATTAATGGATATAAGTGTGCTGAGCTTAGAAAGTTTCACGATGGAAATGTAATAGATCCTAGAAGAACTGTAATAGTAGGCGCTAGAAGCATTGATCCTTGGGAAAAAGATAATATCAAATATTCTGGAGTTACTGTTTTTACAACAGATGATTTAAGAGAAAAAGGAATAGAAAACGTTATGGAAGAAGCCTTTAAAATAGCTACAGAAAAAACTACTGGTGTTCACATAAGCTATGACTTAGATATAATAGATCCAGAAATAGCACCAGGCGTATCAATACCAGAAGTTGATGGCATAAACGAAGAAGAAGCTATGAAAATATTAAATGAAGTACTAAAACATACTGATGTTATATCATCTATTGACATTGTTGAATTAAATCCTTTAAGAGATATTGATAGAAAAACAGAACAAATAGCCCTTAATATACTAGCTAACACTGTTCAAAAAATCGAGAAAACAAAAAACATCATAAATAAAGAAAAAGTGTATTAAATCTATAGTTTATTAAACAATATGACAAAATACATAGAAAATAATTTATCAAATTGTTGGTATATACTGAAAACAAAAAGAACTATCAAAGTTCTTATATCATAATTAGATATCATTTACACACTAGTTTTAATGATTATTAAATCTTTTTTAATTCTATTCCTTCTACATTAACATAATTATTTATTGGTATTTTAGGTAATCCATTAATATAATAATCAAAAAGAGCATCAATCATATCTTTAGAGCAATTATAAATATC
Source organism: uncultured Bacilli bacterium (assembly GCA_910576925.1). Lineage (GTDB taxonomy): Bacteria > Bacillota_I > Bacilli_A > RF39 > UBA660 > UBA2730. Next base: position 43,226 of record CAJTKB010000007.1, read on the forward strand.
AATAGAAATAATTCCTTTACTTTGAAAGTTATATAAAGTTTCTATAGCTTTCTTTTTATTATCATTATATTCAGCTATAGACTTATTTTTTCTATTAATAATTCTATTCTTTGAATTATCTATAATATATTCATCATAACATTTACTTAACAAATCCAATCCTAATAAACTTTCTAATGATTTTTGGATAAACAAAGCACTAGATCTTACATTATCAATCAATTTAAATAAAACACCATATAACTCTATAGCAATACAAATATTATTAAAGCTTTCTACCATTATCTTCTTATAAGGAAAAATAACATTTTTTAGAGATACAAAATCATACTTCATCCCATCTCTTTGTTCAACAAGCTGTACTATATCAGAATCTTTTATATAAGCCTTAATCACTTTTAAAGCTTCTTCTAAATTCTGAGATAAATAAACTTCTCCACTGCTGCTTTCTGAAAGTAATGCCCCTAAATCCATATAACTATCTATTAACTCTTTTCTTTCCTTTTTTCTCTCTAATATAGTCAGATAAGAAAATAATATTCCAAGTCTTATTCTCTTTATCTTAGGATCCAATACAATATCCTTCTCACAATCTTTTATTAACCCCTCTATCTTTTTTAATTCACAGTTCATAAAATTCCTTTCATCCAAACTAATTCATATCTTCTGTTAAATATAAACTTTTATATACTTTAGACTCTTTAAGTAACTCTTTATGAGTACCAGATGCAGCAAGACAGCCCTTATCAATAACATTTATAATATCAGCATCAACTATAGTAGATAATCTATGCGCAACTATAATTACTGTATGATCTTTTACTAAATTATCTATTGTTTTCTTAATATGTTCTTGACTTTCGTTATCAAGTGCGGAAGTTGCTTCGTCAAAAAGAATTATTTTAGTACCAAGTAATAAAGTCCTAGCAATCGCTATTCTCTGTTTTTGTCCTCCACTTAAATTTATGCCACCTTCTCCAATTATAGTATCATATTTCTTAGGTAAATTCATAATATAATCATCTATATAAGCTTTTTTACAAACATTTCTAACATCTTCTAAAGTTATATCCTCCTTCACTAACTTAAAATTATCAAATATTGTCAAGTTAAATAGAAAAGGACTTTGCCTAATGATAGAAATACTTTTTCTTAAAGACTCCTCTGTCAAATCTTCTATATCAATACCATCTATTGTAATACTACCTTCTGTCTTATCAAAATATCGTAATAGTAAATTAAATATTGTACTTTTACCATTACCACTTCTACCTACTACTGCAATCTTTTTATATGGTTCTACTTTTAAAGACAAATCTTTTAAAGTATAGTCTTCATCATCTCTATATTTAAATTTTACATTTTTAAATTCCACTACTCCATTAATATCATCAAGCTCCTTATTTCCAAACTTTTCATCTTGATACAACTTATTATCTAGAAATTCACCTATTCTTCTAAGAGACACTGAAACCTTATTAAAATTTACACCAAAACTACTTATACTTTCTACTACCTCATCTATTCTCCAAATATACGACTCCATCATCAGAAAAATACTCAAAGAAATAACCCCTGTCATATAATACTTTCCACAAGTAAAAAATATTATAAATTGCATTATAAAATAAGCTAAATTATTAAGGGCATAATACCATCTTTCATACCTTCTAGACCTATCAGTAAAAAGATATAGACTATCTAAAATTTCAAACACTCTTTTTTCTATATTAGCTTTAATACCTAATGACTTAATCTCTCTTACTCCCCCAATATTTTCTGTAGCAATTTTTACATATTCATCACTTCTACTTTTTATTTTCTCATGGCTTTTCTTAATTCTTGGAAAAAATTTAGCAGAAATAAATCCCATAGAAATAGCAAAAATAAGTATCTCAATACCTAATAAGAATGATATTTTGAAAGCAGCAATTAATACAATTATTACAATAGAGAACTTACAAATAAGTTTTATCATTTGAGACATAAGTTCCATTATTCTATCAGGATCATTGCAAAGTCTATTAGTAAACTCTCCTACTCCAATTTCTTCAAAAGCAATAGCAGGCATCTTATCTATTTTACTATATAGATGCTTGCTTACCTCTTTTGTAAATTTTATCTCAAAATAATTGTATAAATAATCTCTTGGTATTTGTAAAACTGTATAAAAAAGAATATAAACTCCCTCATAAACAATTAAGTAAAATAAAAATAAATTGAAATCCTTTATTGTTAAAGCTTCAACAGCTAACCCCCAAAAACAAACAGCAGCAATAGAAGGAATATAAGATAAAGCAACTAACAAAACATACATAAAAAATTTAAATTTCTCATCTTTTATATAATCCCAAATAATTTTGAAATTTCTTAATTTTTCCATTTTTACACCTCTTTTTTTATTATTTCAAGGTAAATTTAATCTCTCCTTTACCATCAAAAACTTTTATCATAGCAATACTTCCATTTATAATTGTCATTCTAGGTGCTACATGCCCAAAATCACAGTTAATAACAACACTTATATCTAAGTCTTTCAACACTTCTTTTATAGCTCCACTATAACTAATTCCATAAAAGCTTTTCTCTTCTATTATTCTACTAAATAAAATGCATTTTGTATATTTAAACCAACCATTTTCTCTAAACTTCCATAAAGTTCTAATTAATGATTCACTTGAGAGTTCTGCATTATCAAAATACCAGACAATACCATCACTTTTGTATTTTTCAATGAAATTAATTACATTATCATATTTTGTACCAAATAAGTCTGAGATAGTGTCAATACAACCTCCTATTATTCTTCCACTTGTATTAACCTCTTGCCCAGATATAACATCCCAATGTACTATAGAGTCTAAATTATAGCCTTCATTTCCAATAATATATTCAACAGAATTATTTTCATATTTATCAAAACTATTTTGAATAATTTCCTTACCTAACAAAATTTTAAAATTATCAAGAAGCGATTTATGCCATTCATTCATTGCAAAAGCACAAACATTATTTCCATATAAAGTTGCGATATCTAAATTTGTAGTTATAGTAAATAAAAGTGCTGTTGGATCAGAATAACCCTGTATCCATTTAGGATTATTTTTAATAACATCAAAATTAACAAAAGGTAAGGCTTCAACTAAAAAATCTCCCCCTGCAGCACAAAAGATAGCATCAACATTTTTATCTCTATATAGACTTTCTAATTCCTTAGCCTGAATATCACTAGGCGCACTTTTACCCAAAAAATCTGTTCTAACATCTTCAGTTTCTATAACTTTAAATCCTCTTTTTTGAAAGTTTTCAATAGCATAATTTAATCTTTTTACTTTCATTTCATCTACTATTCCATTGGATACTGCAGTTATTCCTAAAGTAGAATTTTCTTCTAAAAATTTTGGATATTTCATACTCTTATCATCCTTCCTTTAAATTCTATTATTTATATTATATCATTGAATAAACAAAAAACAAATAGAGCTATTCTCTATTCATCTTTTAATACTATCCAAGTTTGCATTCCCTTCTTATTTATATGAAAATCATCTAACTTAACAAGTTTATCTATAAATATTAAGGTAGCATACCTACTATTTTTCTTTATAGACCAAAATTTATCACTAACACATAATTCTTTCTCATACTTACATCTAATTATATCAATATTATCATGTTCTAAATCAAAGAATAATACATCTTTAACAATAAAATAAGCTAAAATATTTCCACTTGACTTTTTAACTAAAACAATATCATCTTTAGAAATTCTATTATATGGTACTATTTTATTTTTACTAAATCTTGATTCTATTGTTTTTCTACCATCAAGCATATAACCTAAATATGGTTCAGTAAAAATACCTAAATGAATTTTATGAGATTTTAGCATTTCTAGTTCTTTAATAGATAACTGCTTCTCTAAATTATTAATTATTTCATTATACATAGTAAACTAAAAATATTAACAAATACTTATTTCCTCTAAGTCATCAGGTACCATTATATTATTTGAAAAGACTTTTTTTCCTTCTTCTATATATAGCTTTTTTCTATCATTCAAGTGTGTCTCTTCTGTATGAAATAAAATTAGGTTTTCAACATTTAAATTATTAAATATTTCACATACAGATTTTACTGTAGAATGCATAAGTTCATATGGATGAAAAATATTCTCCTCACTGTCTAAGCAAAAAGCTTCATGCATAACATACTCCGCATTTTCTACTTTAGAATATAATTCTTTATTTAAAGTCTCGTCACCAACAAAAACTAATCTTTCTTTATTATCTAAGATCATATCAAAACCATATAATTTATTTCCCCTAGCCAAACAATCAAAAAAAGTCATTTCTCTACCAGCAATTTTTAAAGTATCATTATCATTTAATACATGGAGTTTAATAATTTTATTAATTTCTTTTACTAATCCTAAAGGTGCAACATTAGGTAAAATACTCTCTATTGCGTATCTTACTTCATCATTGCAATAAACGTTTAACTCTCCTACATATTCTTTATGCTTAACTAATACACTAATTTTCTTAAGTAACCAAAACAATCCCAAAATATGATCAGTATGACAGTGAGATATAAAAATATCATGAATTTTAGTAATTGGAATATTTTTTCTTCTTAATCGTCTAATTATTTCAGCACTACCACCAGTATCTACTAACAAGTATTTATCATCATTTTGAATTACAAAACAAGTATTATAAAGATCAAATACTAAACCATTACCTGTTCCTAACATAATTATTTTTTGCATAACATAAATCCTCCTTATACCATTATATTATAGTACACTAATCACATCAATAAAAGTTTAAATTTTCTCTAATTACATTAATTAATTTGTTACCTTATCTTTTTTCTTTCTATATAACTGAAGCTCTTTTTCAATCTTATTTATTATAGTAGGACTTTTATAGATATCTATCAATTTACTCCTTTTATATTCACCATTATAATAATATTTATTATTAATCTCACTAATAATATTTTTAGCTTCCTCTTCATTTAAATTTTCTCTACATAACAAATATTTAAAAGCTAAGTCAGAAGATTTAAGATTATCCTTTTCTACTTTATCTTCAATTCCATTAAGATAATTATCAAATCTTCTAATAACATCACATACTTTAAAAGCCTTTTCTACACTAAAAGGATTATTAATATTAGTCTCTTCAACCTGCAAAATAGCTGAATTTTTCCAAGCACCTAAATCCTTACTATTTTCAACAGAAAAATAAAGTTTTATAAAATCAAGTAAGGAAATAATATTACTATCTTTATATATTTTTCTTATAATATCCTCATTTCCCTTTTCACCTGACGAATATATATCTAAAAAATACCTTTCACCATTATATTCTCTATTAACTATAGTCACTTGTATATCCCTAATAAATGAATTAATAGATAACATATCAATAGATTTTACTTTTTGTTGTTCATTAGAAAATTGAGATATTTTCCCTCTAACAATTTTATCAGTCTCATTAGTTATTTTAATAGGTAACATAATTTTATCTAAATTTTTGTTTAATTCTATTAAAGTTGTTATCGTTTGTTGACCATTATTTATAACTGGATTTTCTATTTTTATCTTATTTTCCTGATCAATAACATTTCCAGTTATATTGATACCATTATTATACTTAATAAAATTTTCTGGTTCATTTTCTATTGTATACTCTATCTTTTTATTAGAAGGTAATTTACCTCTTACATTATTGTAAAAATACTTAGAAAAAGCTATTTTTTCTTTATCAAAATCCTTAGAAGTAATTCCTAAAGCTTCTAATAAACAATCTATTAAATCATTAGCTTTTATATAAAAGAAAAAATTATTATTACCATCTGTAGAAACATTGTATTGATAATCGAAACCATTAGATAATTCTGGCTTTCTAATGTAGAGAGTTAATCCGTTATTATCTTTAGGCAAAAGTCTATTTATAAAAAATTTTTCGTATATTTGCTTTGGAGTATTATTAGTATTTTTTCTTGAATTTTTCGAAATACTTTTATAAACTGGTATCCTATCATTTAAAATATTAATATTTTTAGTTACAAAATTATAAAGATCCCTACCATTTTCAGGAATTTGTCCTATATTACACATATTATAGTTTCTTCTCATCATATCATATGCTGTATCAGAAATATCACTTAATTTTATTTGATAAATATGAACTTCGCCTGGTTTTCCATAATAAATTGCATCTATTTTACCATCAAGATCACCATTAATTATATATTTATTTATAACCTCTTCATAAGTAATATTGTAAATAGCAGCAATGGCAAAGACTTCAAATGCTGTTCCAAAACCGTCGTTTACTTTATCAATACCCTTAATTTTCCTTAATAGATTACGAATTTTCCTCAATTCTTCTAGAATAACTTCAGATCTTTCACGCCCCTCTTCTTCAATTAATTTAGCCTTATAAATATTATCATTATTTTCTTCGCGTTCATAACTTTCATTAATATATTCTCTTTTTTCTTGACTTATCCAATTATCGTTCGTAACTAAATAAGTATTATTTATATATCTAACAAATCGGCATTTTCTCTCTTGCTTTACTATAGTCCAATTACCAGATCTAACTTTCTCAGTTTTAAATAAAGAAGGCCCCTTAAAATTAGAATATTGATTACAGAAATTTTGAAGTCTACCTCTTATTTGACTTTGCAAACTATAATTATTTTCTACTTCTAAGTAGGTAGCAACTTCTTCATATATTTCACTTAACTTTGCATATGTCTTATTTTCTCTAATTAGAATATTACTAATACAATAATATATAACTTCTTTCATTTCTAGATCTCTCATATTGTATCACCTCTTAATTCAACTTTATCATAAGAAGAAATAAAGATCAATATTTTATTAAAAGATCTTAAAATTATTTAGATCACTACTTTTATACTATCTTTTTATAAACTAACATTACAACATACACTTTTATTTATATGATCTCTCATCTGAAATCCATTTATATGGTAATTTGGTTTATTATATATATATAAATAAATCTTAGATTTATCATAATTAATAGGTATGAATTTTTCACTTACCATATACACAGCAAAATGATTTATAGCATCTCTTAACAAATCATCAATATTATCATACTCATGTATTCCGTTATAACTACTCATAGGTTCAAAATAAAATACTTTATCACCTTTATAAAAAACTAAAATGGAGTGACTTGGACATCCCCTATTATCATCGTAAAACATATAATATGTTTCAAATCTTAATTTTGTCATATTATCAAAGAAACACCTACAAAGTTCTGTTATATCCCAGCAAATACCAGTTTTACTATTAATAAGTTCCATAGGAGATTGTAAACAATAATCTATAGCAGTATTTACCCCTTTATGAAAAAAGCCATTATTGTCCATATAGCCATATTTAAATTCCCTACTCATATAAATAAAAAACTTATCTATAGTATCTAAATTATTATCCTTGAAATAACTTATATAGTCCATAATACACCTCTTACATTAACATTTAATTTCTAAATTTTATATTATTATATCAAAAAAAGTCTATATTTCTATAAACTCTTTTAATATTTGTTTTAAATCATTTCTATCTATAGCAGATTTAGAAGGTATCCTAAGAATCTTAATACCAGATTTTAACAAAGCTTTATCTTTATAAGCATCTCTAATCTGCTGTTCAGCTAAATTATGATACTTTCCATCCAACTCAATTACCAAAACAGGCTTATTAATTCTAGTATCAAACACTGTAAAATCAGCATGACTACCATTACTAATGTATTCTTTAATATTAGGATTAGCATTCAAAAAACTTTCATTTTGAACTAGATTAGACAACTTCAATTTACAATAACATTTATATGGATATTCACTAATTACATCTACTATATTTTTAAATAATTTTTCTTCATATTCATTATCAAAATACTTAGTAGATTGATAATATGGTATATTTTTATATAAATAATCAAATATACAAGAACTATTATCAAACAATTCATTTCCATATATTCCAATATAATCTATTAAATTTTTAATATTGGGAACATATTCCCCATTTTTTAAAAAGTAGTTTTTATCGCCAACTAAAATAAATTTCTTCTTAGCTCTTGATACTGCTACATTAATAAGTTCATTAGTAAACATATTATAATCACTAGTAATATGTTTATTACAAAAATCAACATCATTAAACACCGTAGAAAAGTATACCTTATCAGCACCCTTCCCTTGAAATGTATGAATAGTACCAGCATTATTTTCACCATATTTTTTTTCTAATAATCTAGCTTGCCCTTTAAATGGAGTTATTACAAAAGTATCCTTACAATTTTTAACTAATTCGTTTATTGTTTTTATCTCCCTTTTATTAATAATATCCTTTGAAATCTTTTCAGCACCTTTATACTTATCAACATTTATTATAGAAATAGCATTTTCACTAGCAGAAGTATATATTTTAAGTTTATTATCATAATAATATTTATTACAAAAATTAATAATATTATAATCACATCTATAATGCTCCTCTAAAGTCTTCTCTATTGGATTAAAAACTTCTTTTATAGAATTTAAAAAACTATTATTTTCATATTTATAACAATTAGGTATATTACTATCAATATTAATATTAGTAATAGCACTTAATTGCTTACTATCTCCTACTACAACTATTTTCTTTGCTAGATATAAAAGTGGTAATCCTGTAATAACATCACATTGTGATGCTTCGTCAATAATAATGCAATCAATTTGTTTACAATTTTTAACCATATCAAGAAAATTAAATAAAAATCCATCTGCTGTTGTAAGAATTAATGGATAGGTATTAAAAGCCAAATTTAATAGATCATTTTTATTTTCAATATTATCATTATAAATATGTATCTTTTCTTTCAAAGTAAATTTAAAAGAATTCATACACAGTAAAATATACTCTTCATATATTTTTTCAACTGTTTTTTTCTTATCTTCCAAATTACCCTGTAAAAGCTGCTCCTCTCTAATTGCTATTTCTTTATTTAAATATAACTCTTCTAATAGTTCACTAATAGCATTTATTTTTATTTTTAAATCTTCTCCCTTTAATAAATACTTATATCTAATAAGCAATTTCTCAAAAAAATTGTACCTATTTTTACTAGATAGTTTTATAAGCCTATTAAGTGTTTTAACATTAGCATTTCTTTCACATATTATTCTAGCTTCACTTTTATTTATATATTTTTTAAAATTATATATTCTACTCTTTCTATCAATAAATTTCTTTTGTATTTTCAATTCTGCTATTAAATTTTTTAAACACATCAACTCTCCTATCTCATCATCAAGTATTCCAAGTCTACTTTTCAATGTATTTAAACGAATCAAATCTTCTACACTACTATCTATATTAGATAAATCTTTTCTAAGTTTTTTTAATTTATCATTTATATTAACTAGTAGTTTATCCATAACTCCATCTCTACGGCCAAATCTCAAATAAAATTCTGGTAAATCCATCTTTTTAAATTCTTCTATTATATTATTCACAGCAGAATTATTTTTAGATACTACAACAACATTCTTATTGTCCATTATAAAATTTGCTATCAAACTAAGAATAGTTGTAGTTTTACCAGTTCCAGGCGGGCCTTGAATTATTGAAATATCATTACTTATTGCATTATTTATTGCTATTCTTTGAGAATTATTTGACCTACTTAAAAGAATACTACTTTTATTTGTACTATTTATATTATCTTGCATTCCACTAAAATATTTAACCAATAAATTATCTTTTCCAACTGTGTATAAAGAATCAAACATTTCCCTATATATCTTTCTTTTGTATTCGCCCATATTATCATCATCAGTTTCTTCTAAACAGCTTATATAATAATTAAAATATTCATCTATGTTATCAGGGAATTTAAGAAAGCTTTTCAAAAACTTTTTTTGAATAGTTTTATCTAGGAACTCTACACTACATATATTTTTTAAAAATATATAACTCAAGCTATTATTTTTAGAACCCTTTAAATAATAATAAAGCTTATTAAAATCATAACTAACAGCTTTAACAGTCAAAGTTTTATTATTCTTAGTTAAGATTTTTAAATACCAACTATTTAATATAGCCTCATCGAAATAATCATTCATATATAATACAGCCCCTTTTTTTGCCATATTATACCAAATTTTCAACAAAAAGTCACTGCCTAATACAATTTTCAATAATAAAGCTTATTGAAACAACAAAAAAAGCACATTTCTGCGCCAAAGATTTTTGCTGTTTTTGCAATTTTTTACTCAAATTATTATGATATTTAAATTTTTAATTATTTGATTTTATTATATTCAATTAATGTTTCTTTTAGCCAATCATATACTCTTTCTGTAGAAGAAATGCTTACTTTTTCATTAATTGAATGGCAATTATCTATAGTAGGAGCAATTGTACATATATCTAAATTATTAATATTATTTGATAAGATTCCACCCTCCATACAAGCATGAACCTTTTTTACAATCGTTTCTTTTCCATATAATTTTTTATAAGTATCTGCTAAAATTTTTCTTATCATTGAATTTTCTTTAAATGGAAAAAATGGTTTCTTTGCATCAATAATCATCTTAAATACATATTGATTAGCAAGTAATTCTACTTCATTTAATAGCATTTCTTCTTTTGATAAATCAGAACTTCTAATACTATATTTTATTTCAAGAGTATCGTTTAAAATAGATATTTTTCCAATATTAGCTGATAATAAAGGAAAGTTGTCATCTTGATAAGTCTCTAACAATCCATCTTTTATTTTAGATATAAACTGGGCTATATCATTACTTTCTTTAATAGAATTTAAAGACTTACTTTTTTCTAAATGCAATATTATATTAGAATCTTCGTCACTCAATTTTAATTCAATGCCATCTAGTTTTTTCTGTAATAATTCTATATTTTCATTAGAAGTAAATATAACATATCCTTCACTTGGTATTACATTATCACGTTTACCAAATTGAATGTCTGCTATTTCTTTATAATTTAATTCATTTAATAATCTTATAGCTAATTTTATTGCATTGCATCTATTTTTATCAATATCATCACCAGAATGACCACCTTTTAAACCACTAATTGATAGTTTATAAGCATTACAATTTTTAGTTTCATAATTGATTTTTTTATTTAACGTTATAGAGCACATACCTGCACTTGAAGATTCAATATCTGCTTCTTTTATCCCATCCAAACTAATTAAAGTTTTACTAGTCAATAAAGAATAATCAAAGTTACTTGCTCCTAACATTGTTGTTTCTTCCTGTGTAGTTATCATTACTTCAATATTAGGCATATTACCACTTTCTTGTAACATTGCAAGAATAATTGCAAGTCCAATTCCATCATCTGCTCCAAGTGAAGTATTTTTAGACTTATAATAATCTCCATCAATATAAAAGGGTATTCCCTTGTTATCAAAATCATAATTATCTGTTGATACGCAAACCATATCTGAATGTGCTTGTAAAATAATCGTTTTATCAGAATTATTATTCTTTTTTAATAATACTGTATTATATTTTCCTAAATTATATTCAATATTATTTTCTTTGGCATAATTAATTAAATAATTAGCTATTTTATCTTCTTTTCCAGATTCTCTTGGAATCTGCATAATTTCTTCAAAATATTCTAAAGTGTTTTTCATTAATCTACCTCCCTTGCTAAATTTTCTAAAATTTCTACATTGTTTAACTTTGATAAATATTTACTTGGTAATGAAATTTTTGATTTTTGTAAACCACTTCCACAAATAATTCTATCTACTTCCAATACTTTAGGATCAATAAATATTTTCCATTCTTGAGGTAACCCAATAGGATTTATACTACCATATTCCATTTTAGTTTTTTCTAAAACATAATCAAGTGACGCAACAGATACCATTCGTGAATTTGTATATTTTCTAACTGTAGATGACATATTATACTTATATCCAGTTGGTACAAGAAGGGCAACATAACTTTTATTTTCTCCTCTTTTACATTCACAGATTAAGCAATTTACTCCAGATTTCATATCAATATTGTAATGTTCACATAATTTAATACCATCCATATATTCTGAATCTATTTCAGCTACTAGAATATTTTCTTGTTCTTCTTTAGAAAATAAGTTCTTTATACAATCATAAGTAGTTTCAGCTAATAAATGTTTATTTTCTTCTATTTTTTTAAAATCTAAATTATTGTCCATAAAGTTCTCCCATCATTTACTCTCATCCAAAACTTTCTCAACTTCGCTAATAAGTTGTTCTTTATTAGGAATATAATATGTATAAGTGGATGCAAAAACATTATTTTCAAGTCCACCTAAAGCATATTCCATAGCTACTTCTTTTTTATTTTTACAAAGAATAATTCCTATTGGTTTATTATCATATTCATCATTAACTTCAGCATTATAATAATTTAAATACATATTCATTTGTCCTGCATACTCTGGTTTCATTCCACCAATTTTTAAATCTATTAACACATAACATTTTAATATTTTATTATAAAAAACCATATCTACATAATAGTGTGTATTTCCTAAAGTTATTCTTTGTTGTGTACCAACAAACATAAAACCTTTTCCTAATTCAAGTAAAAAATCTTCCATGTGTTTCACTAATTTTCGTTCTAAATCACGCTCTAAAATTGGTTTTTGTTCTTTAATATCTAGGAATTCAAATACATATGGTTCTTTTAAAATATCATCCGGTTTAGATAATATTTGACCTTCTTTTGATAGCTTATATACCTTTTCTTTATTATTTTTTCCATCAGACAATAATAATCTTTCAAATAATGATGTTTCTAATTGTCTCTTTAGTTCTCTAACACTCCAGTTTGAGTTAATACATTCTTTTTCATAAAAATTTCTTTCATCTTCATTTTCTATACTCAAAAGTTCACAATAATGAGACCAACTTAATTTTCCAGACACTGTCTGGAATTTTGGATAAGTAATATAAAATTTTCTCATATTAAATAAATTACTAACAGAAAAGCCCGTTCCCAATACATTTCTTAATTCTTTAGATAATTCACGAATAATTTGTTTACCATATTCTGCTTTTATATTACCGTTTTGTTCATTTTCAACAATTATTCTTCCAACATTCCAATATGCATTTATCATAGCGGTGTTAACTTCGTAAGCAACTTTTTGTCTACTACTAATAATTACATTTTTAATTTCTTCAATCATCTTGATATTATTTTTTTCTAACATAATGTTATCTCCTTTCCAAACATTTGATTTGTACTAACTAATATAATTTTACCATATTTTAAGTACTTATTGATAGTAATGTTAGTTTTTCTTTATGAAATCTATCTTCTTTTTTATTGGGAATTATTTGTAACAAACTATTACGTTTATTTAGCCCTTATAAATTAATAGAATCTATATTTAAATTGCTTTGTTTTATCTTATAAAATTCACTTAACGATTTTATATAACTATCTATATCTTCCTTTGAATTATAATTAGATAGTATTAAACTTTTATCATTAGAATTAATCACTAAATCAAAACAATTTTCTCTAAACAAATAACCAATATTATTAATTTCTTTTTTGTTAATATTAATTTTCTTAATAGATACGTTTTTCTTTTTATCAACTTCAATGCTAATATTATCTATATACTTAAAAACTAATTCTTGTTTTTGCTCTTTAGATAATTTATCCCATAAATGATTCTTTATAACATAATATGATTTATTTTTTATTTGTTCTAATTGTTTTAAATTATATATTAATCTCATTTCATTTTTATGATCTTCGGTACTTTCCTTTATGGCTAAATCTTTGATTTTCTCTTCTGTTATTTTCTTTTGATTTTTAATAAATCTAATTCATCTTTTAATTCTATTTCTTCAACAATCCCATCTACAAAAGCACTCTTAATTCTTTTTTCTTTTATATTTAATTCATTAATTATTTTATTATATTTCTTTAATTCCTTTTCAGTATCTTGATATAAATAAGGTTTATAAGTATTATCAATTAATAAAAAGAAATCTAACATATCATCTAAAAAATTAATCATTTGCTTTTCTATTTTCTTTTCACTAACTCTCGTTTTACAATTAGCACATTGATAATAGCAATGTTTTTCTCCTGTATGACTTTTACTAGAACAACCACCCATAATAGTACCACAATTAGGACACCTTATACTTTGCATAAAAATATAAGTTTGTTTTCTTTTATAGTTTTTAAGATTCTTTTGTTTTTGTACTTGAGCAATATTAAAAACTTATTCTTCAATAATTGATGGAGCAACTCCAACAAACCTTTGTGATTCTTCATCACTGACAGTTTTTCTATGAACATAATTACCAATATAAATTTCATTGGATAGTATTCTATCAACTAGAGTAGGAATCCATTTTCTATTTAATGCTTTTTCTTCATTTAATAATTTAGTGATAGCATTAGCAGAAGCACCTTTAATATATAAATCAAATATCCTTTTTATAACTTCACTTTCAATATCATTGATAACTAATTTTTTATCAACCTTATCATATCCAATAGGTGGTCGTCCTACAAAATGACCTTTCCTCACAGCTCCCACCATTCCAAATTTAGTTCTTTCACTTGTTCTTTCTATTTCTAGTTGAGCAAGAATAGTAAGCATTCTAATGAAAAACTTACCATTAGCAGTAGAAGTATTAATATCTTCACACATATTTTCTAAACTACAATCGTTTTCTTCTAGAAAAGTACATATTTCTTCTAAATCTTTGATAGAACGAGTAAGTCTATCTAACTTATAAACAATTATTTTATTTATCTTTCCATCTTTTATATCTTGAATCATTTCTTGAAAAGCAGGTCTATTCATATTTTTAGCACTTATTCCTGCATCTTCATATACCTTATATACTTCATAATTTTTGTAATCACATAGTTTCAACATTCTTTCTTTTTGCTCATCTAAACTATGACTATTTCTAAATTGATCTTCAGCTGAAACTCTATGGTAAAGTCCTACTACAATTTTTTTGTCATCCATATTTTCTTCTCCTTCCGTATAATTTTTAACGACAAAAAAAACAAGGAAGAATTTCCCTTGTGTTAAGAACTTCAAAATAATTCAAATATACGATTATCTAATTTTCGTATATTACCATAATACCACATTTTTATAGGACAGGCAACGGACACAATTTGAAAATTGCACCTTAAGATTGTTATCTAACCCTTATAACTAAAGAAAAAAATAGATTTTAAATTTTTTTAAAATAAATTGCTACACAACCATACTTTTCTACTTCATCATTTGTATAATATGGTGTATCATCTACAACAGCTTGTGGGCTATAATATCTGTCTTTAAAATCTTTTTCAAAAGTTGCAGAATACATTTCTAGTAAAGTTTTATAATATTTTAAATCGGTGACTAATACTTTTATTATTTCTTTCTCTAATGGTCTTTTATAAAAGGTAATTGTATCCCCAATTTGTATTTGTTGACGCTTTTCATCATTTAATCTGTATTCAATATCTTTAATATCATTTGCAATCATGTCAAAAGGTTCTTCATTTAATCTCATATCATGATTTCTCATGAATAATCACTCCTTATGACAATTATATCACTAATTTGATATTTCTTCTAACAATATATTCATAATTTTAGTTAATTCAGATATTGTAATAGTATCTGATACATCTTCATTATATAAGTTTGTATCATTATCATAACAAAGTATAACTATTTTTTGAGTATTATTACTAATGATAATTTTATGCGGTTCTTCTAATCCTAAATTAGAGTGATTAAAAACAATATTCTTTCCAGCAATATATTCAATGTTTAATTTGGTAATATTTTTAATTCTTAATATCTTATTTTTTATACACAAAGGAAATTCTAAAAGTTCTATGGACACATTCATTTTATATAATCACCACCTTTGCAAAGAAAAAAGTCCATAATATCAAGTATTACGAACTTTTACTTATCTTCGCACAAAGGTGTGCGTAAATTTCAATATGGGGCGCCATAAGAGAATCGAACTCTTGCATACTAGTGCCACAAACTAGCGTGTTAACCACTTCACCAATGACGCCATATAAATACAACAATTATTTTATCAATAAAGTTGTATTTTGGCAATACATTTTAGTAAATGTAATAAAATTTGTTAATTGAAAAACGAAGTTGGACACTAAAAATAATTGTGTCCAAGTTA